>DASXUJ010000051.1 GCA_036504895.1 Syntrophorhabdaceae bacterium | reverse complement strand
AGATTTTGAGAGCCTTCATCTGGCGCTCCAGGCATATCACGTAGGCCCGACCAGGTTGAGAGAGATCCTCTCGGAAAAGAATAAGCCCAGCATGAGGTTCCTCAATCTTGTGCTCAAGCAGTACAAGAAGAACGTAGCCCTCCTCCCGGAACCTTAACATTTAAATACTACCGGAAAACTGCTATACTATGCCTGCCCGCTTCAGGAACGACGGCGGCCCAAAAAGGATATTCTGCGAACAATCAGGTAAGCAGACCGCCCGCGAAGAAAAGCGCCTTTTTATGCCGTTATTCAGATTAGAATGATTTCGGAAAAAGATTTTTCGGACCAGTTGGGGGCAGCCCGGTTTCCCATGTCCGCAAATGAAATAAATAAGGTTAGTGAATGTTTAATCCCGATAAAACCGGCTTCATCTATCTGAAAGGAAAACTGGGCTCTTTCGTCGCCTTTTTCCTTGCCCGTATCAAAAGGAAGACTCTTATCTTTTATGATACAGAAGACGAGGCCCTGCTCCACAAAGAGGAGCTGGAGTATTTTTCGGGAAAGGATGTCTATATATTTCCCCCTTATTCGGACAAAGTGTTCGAGAAGGAGGATGAGATAAAAAGGACCGCCTTTCTCTCCCATCTCATATCGGATACGCTGTTTTACGGGCTTTTCCCCCTGAGCGCCTTATCGCACCCTCTCACATCCCCCGGCGCGGTAGAGGGAATGAAGATGGAGCTTAAGTTCGGCGACGTCCTCTTCAGGGAAGATCTGGTGGCCTATTTAAACGAAAAAGGGTATGAGCTTACTTCCCTCGTCCGCGAGGAAGGGGAGTATGCAAAACGGGGCAGCATCATCGACGTCTTCGCCCCTTCTTATGCAAAACCGGTTCGAATAGAGTTTCTCGGGGACGAAATATTATCCCTTCGCTTCTTCGACCCTGTTTCCCAGAGGTCCCATGGAGAGATGGACGGCTGCAGCCTCGTGCCCGTCAAGACCGGCGGATCTCTCGATGCCACAGTGATCGATTACATGGAAGACCATATGGTGCTGGTCCACAAGGGCCTTTCCTCCCTTCTTGAAGAATATGACCCCGAACTGGACGATGGTGTGCGGCAGCGCGTACGGCAGCGCGCACTCACGAGTCTTAATATCGACGTATCCGGCATAGAGGGCTTAGAGGAGGGGACTATTCTGGAGGCCGTCTCAAACGAGGACTTGAGGCTCCTTTTCGATGCCAGAAAAACGGAAGTATTCAAAACCCTCTCGGAAAAATTCAGACAGGACTGGAGCAGGGTCCCTTATATGTACGTCTTTGCAAACACCATGCACCAGGGAGAGCGGCTTTGCGAAATCTTCAGAAACTATGATATTCCCCTGCCCGTGCTCAACAAGATGTCTCTTTCATCCAAGGATGGGGAGCGGGGCATCGTGGTGGGTCCCCTGAGAAGGGGTTTCAGGACGGGAGAAATTATAGTCCTCACGGAAGAGGACATAGTGGGGCCGAAAAAAAGGGTAGCGAGGGCACGGAAAGACAGCGGCATCGACGAGTTTCTCACCTCTTTCAAAGATCTTCAGGTGGGCGAGTGGGTAGTCCACGTGGACCATGGCATCGGTGTCTATAAAGGTATATTCGAGCTTCAGATCGGGGGTCATACCAAGGATTTTCTCCTCGTGGAGTACCAGGATGGAGACAAGCTTTACGTACCCATCGATGACCTTCACCTGGTCCAGAAATTTATTGGGGGAGAGAAATTCAAACCCAAAATCGATAAGCTCGGTTCCCAATATTGGAAAAGCACCACGCGAAAGGTGAGAAAACAAGTCGAAGATATTGCGGACGACCTTCTCAAGATCTATGCGGAAAGGGAAATGGCCGAAGGATATGCCTACCCTCCGGAGGACGAGCTTTTCAGAGAGATGGAGTCACGCTTTGACTATGAAGAGACGGAAGGTCAGTCGGAAGCGATCGAAGCGGTGCTTTCCGACCTTCGGAGCACAAAGCCCATGGATCGGGTCATCTGTGGGGACGTGGGCTTCGGGAAAACCGAAGTAGCTTTGCGCGCGGCATTTAAAGTCGTACTGGAGAACAAGCAGGTGGCCCTTCTCGTGCCCACCACGATCCTCGCCCAGCAGCATTTCAAAACCTTTCAGGGAAGATTCGGCGATTATCCGATACGGATAGAAATGTTAAGCAGGTTCCGGTCGAGGGAAGAGCAAAAGAAGATCATCGAAGACGTGAAAAAAGGAACGGTCGACATTATAATAGGGACCCACAGGCTCCTCCAGAAGGACCTCGCCTTCCGCGACCTTGGCCTGCTCATCGTGGACGAGGAGCAGAGGTTCGGGGTAAAACACAAAGAGCACCTTAAGCTTCTTGCAACCAACATAGATATCCTGACCTTAAGCGCTACGCCCATACCGAGGACCCTTTATATGGCCACCATGGGCATAAAGGACCTGAGCATCATCAATACCCCTCCCCTCGACCGGCTCGCCGTAAAGACAAGGGTTGTCAAATTCAAGGATGATCTGATCATAAAGGCCGTTACGGAGGAGCTCGCCAGGGAAGGCCAGATCTTTTTCGTCCATAATTTCATCCATAACATAGGCGTAGTGTACGACCACCTGACGAAACTGGTCCCTCATGCACGTATCGCGGTGGCCCACGGTCAGATGGACGGCAAAACTCTCGAGAAGATCATGCTCGATTTTATCGACAGAAAGTACGACATTCTCCTTTCCACCAACATCATCGAATCGGGCCTCGATATTTCCAATGTAAATACCATTTTCATCAATAACGCACACCGGATGGGCCTGTCTGAGCTCTATCAGTTAAGGGGCCGGGTCGGCAGAAGCACCCGGCAGGCATATGCCTACCTCCTTGTGCCGAAAGAGGAGATCCTGAGAAAGGATTCCCTCTTAAGGCTCAAGATCATAGAAGAGTTGTCCGAGCTCGGCTCCGGCTTCCATGTTGCCAATTATGACCTTGAGATCAGGGGCGCGGGCAATCTTTTGGGCAAGGAGCAGTCGGGGAATGTAAACCTTATAGGCTTCGAGCTCTACTGCCAGATGCTGGAAGAGGCAATCAACGAGCTGAGAAGCGACGGCGCCCCCAAAGAGGCGGAGGTGGCGCCCGAGATAAACCTGCCCGTGGACGCGTACATACCCGATACATATATCGAAGACCCGGCTCAAAAGCTCCTCACTTATAAAAGGCTTTCCAAGATCCGCGACCAGGAAGAGCTCACCGATATGGAGAATGAGCTCAGAGACCGGTACGGCGAGATACCCGCGCCCCTTGTCAGCCTTCTTGAGATCATATCGCTCAAATCCCTGCTCCGCCGTCTGAAGATAAAGAAACTCGATTATGCGGCAAAACGTCTTACCCTCAATGTCACCGACCGCACACCTGTACAAATGGATAATCTCCTTCGACTCGTGAAAAAGGAGAAAGAGAAGGTGAAGCTCCTTCCCGACGGCAGGATCATAATGAGCACCGATAAGAGCGGTGAGGAGCTGATGGTCTTTACGAGAAATATATTGAAGCAGATCGTGAGCCTGTGATATAACAACGCAAATACCCGAAGCGAGCAATCGGCTGTAAGGGTGAATACTTCCCAATTTCTTCTCTTGGCAAAACTTACAGCTGAAAGGGCTTAAAGGACGAGGTGAGTTGATGAAAAAGATATGTTTTCTCCTGTGCGCTGCCTTATTGTTTTTCTCATGTTCAAAAAAAGAGGAGGGTAAAGTCCTGGTGACCATGGACGGAGATACCATCACCCTCAGCGAATTCAATAAAGCCCTTGATAAGATACCTATGAATATGAAGATGCTCGTTGCCTCCGATACAGGCAAGAGAAATTATCTTGACAATCTGATCACGAGAAAACTCCTTCTCAGGGAAGCGAAGAAGGAAAAGATAGATAAAGACAAAGAATTTCAGGAAAAACTCGATGAGATCAAAGACCAGCTCCTCATGGAGACATTACTCAAGAAAAAGCTGGTTCTGGACGGAAGCGTAACCGACGAAGACCTGAAGAAATATTATGAGGCGCACAAAGAGGAATTCAAGAAAGACGGCGAGATCAGCACGCGCCAGATACTCGTAAAAACCGAAGACGAAGCGAAACAGGTCCTGCAAAAAGTCCAGAAGGGAGAGGACTTCGCCGAGCTTGCCCGCAGATACTCGATCGATCCGAGCGCAAAAGCCTCGGGCGGCGAGATAGGCTACCACGCGAAAGGATCCCTTGTTCCCGAATATGAGGCCGCGGCTTTCAAGCTCAAAAAAGTGGGTCAGGTGAGTGGGATCGTGAAGACCCAGTTCGGCTATCACATCATAAAGCTTGAAGGACAGAAACCCCCTTCATATGTGCCTTTTGAGGAAGTCAAAGATTTCATAAAACAGAAGCTCGCCCAGGAGAAACAGAAGGAATTATTCGAAAAGTACGTGGCCGACCTGAAAAAATCAACGAAAATCACTGTGGACGAACAACTGCTCAAGACCGAAGAGAAACAGGGAAAAGCAGGACCTTCCGAAAAGCCCGAGACAAAGGACGGGGCACCGGCGCCGGCCGTGAAGCCTGATGCAAAGGAAACAGCGAAGCCGGAGGCGAAGGATGCCGCAAAACCGGAGGCGAAAAAGGAAGGGCCTGTATCGAAAGAGGAGGGGCAGCCTAAGAAATGAAGATATTTGCAGTAACCGGTATCATTTTTAGTCTTCTTCTGCCTTTGTCATCCTATGGCGAAGTGGTGGACAGGGTAGTGGCTATCGTGAATGACGATATCATAACCTTGAAGGAGACGGAGAAATATGTTCCTGTCGAGAAAAAGGGGGAGTTCGTCTCGGTGAGCGAATATCTCCGTAATATCAAGCTCAGGGAGAAGATGGACATCCTTATCGATGACCTCCTCATCAGGCAGCAGGCGAAGAGATTTCACATAGAGGCCAGTGATAAAGATGCTGATTCCGTAGTGGAGGGCATCAAGAAACAGCATCTTATCTCTGAAGAGGACCTGAAGCGACAGCTTCAAAAAGACGGGATCAGTTACAAGGATTTTTATGAGGGCCTGAAATCGAATATCCTGCGCACAAGGGTCCTCGCGAGGATGATCTCGTCTGAAAACATATCGATTACGGAAGGAGATGTCGAGGCATATTATAATTCCCATCTCTCGGATTTCAAGGATGAGGAGTTCAGGCTCCTCCATGTCTTCGTATCAGGGAAAAGGCCCGACATCAAGGATCGTGCCCTTGCGGCTTATAACGAGCTGAAAGAGGGAAAGTCATTCGAGTCGGTGGCAAAGAAATACTCGGATGACCCCTCCGCCGAAAAAGGCGGCGACATCGGCTTTATCAGGAAAGAAGACCTTATTCCGGAATTCAAGGGGGCGGTCAATTTTCTGGTCCCCGGCGGGTATACCCAACTCGTTTCGAGTCCTTACGGACTTCATATCCTGAAGCTCGTGGAGGTGAGACAGGGTGGCACTATACCCTTCGACACGGTTAAACCGAGAATTAAGGAAAAACTCGTGCAGGAGCAGAGTCAGAAACGGTATAAGGAATATATCGAAAAGCTCCGAAAAGCTTCTTATATCGAAGTTAAGATCTGACAAACTGCATCTGCCGGAAGGATGCGGGCTCTGGCATGAGAAGAATCGCAGTTACCATGGGAGACCCCGCCGGCATAGGGGCCGAAATAATCCTGAAGGCGCTGCCTGACCTGTGCCGGAAGAATATACCTGTAGTTATAGGTGATTCTTCCGCCCTAGAGGCCATCTCGCCCGTACTCGGGCCATCACATACGTGGAAATTCAAGAGATTCGGACAGGCCGGGGCAGGCGAGGCGGAATTCGTCGATATGGCGCTTGTAAAGAAGGTGGCCTTCGGTGCCGTAGATAAGGCTTGCGGCAGGGCCTCGTATCAATATATTCTGGAAGCCCTCAAATATGCGTTTTCAGGGGCGGTCTCCGCGATAGTGACCGCCCCCATCAACAAAGTCTCCCTTCGCCTGGGCGGCGCCCCTTTCACGGGCCATACCGAGCTTTTGGCCCATTTCGGCGGAGTAAGGGATTACGTGATGATGATGGCGAACAGGCGCATGCGTGTGTCTCTGGTCACCATACATATCCCTTTAAGAGATGTACCCGATGCCCTGTCCGTAGAGAAGGTGGTCCGCACCATCGGAATCACCCACCAGTCGCTGCGGGATTATTTCGCTATACCCGCTCCTTACCTTAAAGTATCGGGTCTCAATCCTCACGCGGGGGAACAGGGGATCATGGGCACGGAGGAGAAGGTCATCGAGGAAGCAGTCGTCCTTGCCCGTTCACTTGGAATCCGCGTAGACGGTCCTTTTCCCGGCGACACCCTTTTCCACGATCCGAGCTGCGATGCTTTTGTGGCCATGTACCACGATCAGGGGCTGATTCCGGTCAAGACCGTCGATTTCAGACATACGGTGAATATTACTCTGGGCCTGCCCTTCGTGCGTACATCCCCGGGTCATGGAACGGGGTTCGATATTGCGGGACAGGGGAATGCCGACCCCACGGGCCTCATAGAGGCCTTCAGAACAGCGGAGACAATGGCCTCCCACTTCGAATGAGATAATAATGGACCTTTTCAGCCAGACCCCTCTTGATGCCGGTACGCGCAAACCTCTTGCGGACCGGATGCGGCCCCGGGATTTAACCGAATTCGTCGGACAGGAGCACATCCTCGGCGAAGGCAGGATGCTGCGGAGACTCCTTGAGAAAGGAGATATCCCTTCCATGATCCTCTGGGGGCCGAGCGGCGTCGGAAAGACAACCCTGGGCTGGCTTATGGGACGCTATCTGAAGGTGCCCTTCATCTCTTTAAGCGCCGTCAGCATCGGAATAAAGGAGGTGAAAGAGGTTATTCAAAAAGCGCGGCTTCGGAAGATTATACTTTTTATAGACGAATTCCACCGGTTCAACAAACTCCAGCAGGACACCTTCCTTTCCCATGTGGAGAACGGTGATATCATCCTCATAGGCGCAACCACGGAGAACCCTTCTTTTGAGATCATCTCCCCTCTCCTTTCGAGGATGCGCGTCCTCACGCTGCGGCCTCTGGGGGCAGAGGATCTCATCAAAATCATAGAGCGGGCCGTCACGGCAGACGAGGAGCTTAAAGCCGGGAAAGCGGCACTCGAAGAGGGTGTCGCGGGCGAAATTGCCCTCCTTTCAAACGGGGATGCGAGAAGGGCCCTCAATTTGCTGGAGCTGTGCTACAAGATGGTAAAGAAAGACGGTCAGAAAGAGGCCCTCATCGATCATCCGACTGTGCGCGAAGCTTATCAGAAAAATGTGGCGGTCTATGATAAGAAAGGCGAGATGCATTACGACCTGATTAGCGCCTTCCATAAGAGCATGAGGGGCTCCGACGCGGATGCGTCCCTTTACTGGCTTGCCCGGATGATAGAGGGAGGGGAGGACCCGTTGTTTATCGCCAGAAGAATGGTCCGTTTTGCCTCCGAGGATGTGGGAAACGCGGACCCCCGTGCCCTGACCCTCGCCATGTCTGCCATGGAGGCCTTTAAATTCATAGGTCCCCCGGAGGGATATCTGGCTCTCGCCCAGGCCTGCCTCTATCTCAGCCTATGCGAAAAGAGCAATGCGGTCTATATAGCCTACAATGCCGCCGCAGCCGATGCAAGAACCCTCCCCGAGTATCCCGTGCCTCTCCACATCAGGAACGCCCCCACAAAACTGATGAAGGAGCTTGGATACGGCAACGAATATCTCTATCCCCACGATTTCGAAGGGGCCCTCGTAAAGCAGGATTATCTTCCGGAAGAGCTGAAGGGCAGACTATACTACAATCCCACAGAACGGGGATATGAAAAGCAGCTCAAGGCGTTTCTGGAGAAGGTGAAGAAAGTCGTGAAGGGGGCTTGAAGCCGATCAGAGCAATCTTACGGTCCTGATATTTCGAGAAGAGGACCACCGCCGCCAGCGATCCGATAAAGGCCCAGAACATATCCGACTGAGTATCCCATATATATCCTTGTGTCCCCAGGAAGGCTTCGGCCGATTCTCCGGTAAGGAGGGCCGTCCACCACTCGACCAGCTCGTAAAAAGCGCTTATGGCAAGGGCGATGCATATGACGAAGAAATCGGTCCATCCTTTGCCGTTCACCTTTTTAAGGCGAAGGAGCAACTCCCTGGCGACCAGGGCCGGTACGAATCCCTGGGCAAAATGTCCCACCTTGTCGTAATTATTGCGTATGCCGCCCGTAAGTCTGGAAATCCAGTGGAACAAAGGGACCTCGGCATAGGTATAGTGGCCTCCGATGAAGAGGATCACGCAATGGATAAGCACCAAGGTATATACGAAGTCCGTAAATCTGAATCGTCTGTAGGTAAAAAGGAGGATCCCGAAGCCGGCTAAGGCCGGCGTGACTTCAAGAACCCAGGTAAAAGGGTCCCTTGGCTTTATGGCTGACCAGACCAGCACAACCAGATAGAAGAGGATGAGAAGGCACAGGTATTTTTCCCTTTTCATCCATGAAGACTCACGCGCCATCCGCACCTGTCCTGTGAAGAAATCCTTTTTATGTCGCCTGCCCCTTACTATATGCCGGATAAGAGTGCCCTTTCAAGCAAATCCGCCTCCCCTAACCGGAAAACGTTTCCTGAAGGCGCATAGGACCGGTGGCTTTGTTGACTTACGGGGAGACGTTATGGTTTAACTCCATTATGGCGAAAATGCCCGTTTCCTACAGCGATGAATTCATGATCGATTACGATACCGTGGACTGCGAGAGCCCCCACCGGGTTGTCGAGATATGGCTCAAAATCAAGGATATGGTCCATTTTATTGAGCCCGAGCCGTGTACCCCGGCGGACCTGCTTCTGTGCCACAGCGAGAGGATCGTGAAAAGGGTGGAGAGTGATTCCGGGTTGTTCTCCATTGCGCGCCTGGCAGCGGGAGGCGCGATCATGTCGGCCCGATATGCCCTTCAGTCCGTCCCCTCCTTCGCCCTCATAAGACCCCCCGGCCACCACGCGGGGTTCGATTTCAACGGGGGCTTCTGCTTTTTCAACAACGTGGCTATCGCCGTCCGGAAGCTACTTGCCGGGAGCCTGATCGGAAACGCGCTGATCGTCGATATAGACCTTCATCACGGAAATGGGACCTTCGATATATTTAAAGATGATCCCCGGGTCGCCTTCAGGAACATCTCCGCCTCCACGAGAGCGGAATTCATCGACCTATGTAAGGAGGCAGTAAAAGACGGGGCCCGGTTTGATCTTGTGGCATGCTCCGCAGGATTCGATACCTACATCAAGGACTGGGGTGCATTACTCCTCGAGGATGACTACAGGCGAATCGGCCACCTTTTCGCCTCATCGAATCGCCGGTTCTTTTCCGTTCTCGAGGGGGGTTACTATATTAATGATCTCGGCCTCAATGTGAGGGCCTATCTAAAAGGCATTGAGGAAGCTTGTTCGTAGGGGCGGCAATTCTTTTCGCCTCCGGCATCTATCTGGAGGCCCTCTGGCGCTGCCCGCCCCTATGGATCGCTGCCGGACTTTTCATCCCCCTGGTTCTCGTCCCATTCCTGATAACCCGCGCCCGAATTGTAGCGATATGCCTCATGGCCTTCCTCTTTGTGGCGGCCGGTATGCTCCGTATCGGCTTGGTCTCGGAAAGCCGGCTTCCCATCATCATCGATGAAGAGCGCCGTATATATGAGGGGCTGGTCATCGAATCTTCTCCGGCCACCAAAATTATCGAACTCATAAAGCCTGAGGAACAGGCAGGGATGAAAGCAATCCTGAGGACGGATAAGACACTTGTAATCAACGATAAGGTGCGGGTTTTCGGACAGATGAGAGAGACGTCTCTTACCTTTAACAACCCCTCCCTCAGCTCCTGGAAATGGATTAAGAGGCTTGAAGGCGTGTGGTATGAGATAAAGGGCATCCCCGTCTCTACGACTGCCGGGATGAATTATGTCCATCGATGGAGAAGCTTCCTGGCCCGCAGGATCGATGCATCGGGCGCCAGGTACGGGGGCATCCTCAAAGCCCTCACCATCGGCGACACGAGCGGTCTCGACGAGGCAACCAAGACCCTGTTCCTCGAAACCGGAACCTCCCATATTCTCGCCATATCGGGTTCGAATATAGGCATCGTGACAGCTTTCTTCTTTTTTCTTGCCCGCATCCTGTTCAGAAGATCGGCCCGGGTGAGGTTGAGGGGAGACGACATACGCTTCGCCGCCCTCCTCTCCATTCCTTTCACCATTTTATTTATGATCACCGCCGGTTCCAGCATCCCTACGGTAAGGGCAACGATCATGATATGCTTTTTCATGATCGCCCTCTTCTTCGAGAGGGGCGCCCACGTAATGAACGCCCTCGGCCTTTCTGCCCTCCTCATTCTGCTCCTCTATCCCCATTCCCTCTTTTCCCCTTCTTTTCAGCTTACCTTCGCAAGCGTCATCTTTATCATCCTCTGTACCGGCAGGTTCAGCGCCCTTTTCAGGAACATGAACAAAGCAGGACGGTGGCTCCTCTCCTCCGTGCTCATGACAATAGCCGCGACAATCGGCACTTTGCCCATCGTTCTTTACCATTTTCATGGGGTGAATCCCCTCTCCCTGCTCCACAATTTTATCGCCATCCCCCCGATTTGTCTCGTGGCCATGCCCATGAGCCTCGTGGGGCTCGTGGTTCCATGGGGCGATTATCTTCTCAGGCTCTCGGGAGATATCCTTGCCGTTACCGTATACGTTCTTGAACGGTTGAATACGGGATACATCTACCCCCTTATGCGGCCATCCCTTTTCGAATGTTTCCTCTATTTCGCCCTCGTCCTGTCCTTGCTCTACATCAAAATACGTACGGTCGCCGCGGGCCTCATCCTCGCCCTTCTCCCCCTGTCCGTCTGCTATGGGATTTATGCTTATGGAAATAGGTTTACTCACAACTCTTTATGCATCGATTTCATAGACGTGGGTCTTGGAGACGCCATGCTTGTGGAGGCGCCCGGAGGCGTACGGATGCTCATCGACGGAGGTCCCGAGGTACGGGGCGTCTATGACGTGGGGAAATCGGTCATCACCCCTGTCCTCCTCTCTCGTAAGATCGGGACTCTCGATTACGTGATAAATACCCATCCCCACGGCGACCATGTGGGGGGATTGATGTATGTGATCCGCCACTTCAAGGTAAAACGCTTTGCCACGGGCGCTTACTTTCCGAGAGAGCCCAGGTTTCTGGAGCTCCTCGCCCTTCTCAGGGAAAAAAATATTCCGATAGAGATATGGAAAAAGGGAGAGAAGCAGTTTCCTTCGACCGGTATGTCCGTGGAAACTCTCAATCCCCCAACCGGAGATTCAACGGAGGAGCCGAATAACGCGTCCCTTGTCCTCAAATTAACCTATGGGAGTCGATCCTTTCTCCTTACCGGCGATATTGACGGCGAGATAGAGGGAAGGCTTATTCGGACAGGCACATCCCTGAGATCGGCTGTTCTCAAGGTGCCCCATCACGGCAGCCGGTTCGGGAGCACCCCTGCATTCGTGGCGGCGGTGAAGCCCGATGTTGCGGTCCTGAGTGTGGGAAAGGGTAACAAGGGCCTTCCGGGAGACGACGCGCTCAGGGTCTACCGGGCCCTCTCGATCCCGCTGCTCCGTACCGACCGGCAGGGCTTTATCTCCATATGCACCGATGGGCGGGAGCTGACCTGTGGCTCCTATCTTCCCCTCAGATAGGGCTTTACCCTTCCCTCCCCTTCAGCTCTTCATAGAGCACGCCATAGCGGCCTCCGTTGGCGCTTACCACAAGCTCCGTGACATTGAGGCAGGCCATGATCTCCCGAATGAGGATGATCCCCTGGAGAAGGATATCCGCCCGGCCGGGCTCCATGCCTTTCAATTTTTTCCTCTCCTCCAGATTCATGGAGCCCATCTCCCGGATGAGCCTCTCGATAGTCTCTACCGGCATGGCAAGTCCGTGGACGGCCTTTTTTTCAAAGGTCTCGAGACCCATGGCAATGGCGGCGAGACTGGTTGCGGTCCCCGCCGTACCCACGAGGGTACAGCCTCTGCCGTCAAAGGGCAGATTAATCGTTTCTTTGAGAAACGCCGTCAGTCGTGAGGTCTCGTCTTCTTTAGGGGGATCGTTTTTTATGAACATCTCCGTCAGCTTTACGGAGCCTACAGGCAAAGAGATGAAATCCATGAACCCGATGTCGTTTCCTTCTATTACTTCCGTGCTGCCCCCACCTACATCAATCACGATGAAACGGCTTGTCCGGGATAATCGGTCGTGACGCACGGAGAGCCAGGTATAATAAGCCTCTTCTCTTCCGCTGATGATCCTGATCGTTATGCCAAGGCTGTCGCGTACTCGTTTCACGAAATCCGCGCTGTTACCCGCTTCTCTCATCGCGGCAGTCCCCACGCAGAAGAACTCCTCTGCGCCCTGCTCCAGGGCCTCCGCCTTATATCGGGCAAGGGCGGCAAAGGTCCTGTCCATCGCCTCCCGGGACAGGACCCCGGTGGACTTGAGCCCCTCTCCGAGTCTCGTGATGTGCGCCAGATCGCATATGTCGTGGAGACGGCCGTCCTTGAAATCCGCCACGAGAAGGAGTACGGTATTGGTACCGATGTCGATGGATGCATATTTCATTTGACAACCCCCTTAAAAAAAACAATATTAATCTATGATTTTTAGCGGTCTCATGTCCATTACCGATTTCAAAAGCCTTTTTGCCTTTGTATCGGGACTTCTCTCCTTCTTCAGTCCCTGTGTGCTCCCCCTCGTTCCTTCATATCTTATATTCATCAGCGGAATAAGCTTCGAAGAGTTCACTGAAGCAGGCGCGGCGGTGAAGTACCGGAAAACGGTGTTGCTCCATTCCGTCGCCTTTATCTTAGGATTCTCTTTCGTCTTCGTAACCCTAGGCCTCTCGTCCTCCATTCTCGGCAATTTCTTCGCCGATTACCAAACTTATATCATAAGACTGGGAGGCATCATCCTCATAGTAATGGGATTTTTCTATCTCAATATAATAAAATTGCCTTTTCTCAACCAGGAGAAGGTGATTCATCTGAGAAAGAAGCCTTTGGGCATGGCAGGGTCCTTTATTGTGGGCATTACCTTCTCCCTGGGCTGGACCCCCTGCGTAGGCCCCGCCCTCTCCTCCATCCTCATCCTCGCCTCCACCACCGACAACCTGCTCCAGGGCGTCACCCTTCTCTCCCTCTATTCCTTAGGCCTCGCCATCCCCTTCATCGCCTCCGCCCTCGTCTTCGACCACCTCTTTGCCCTCCTAAAACGCTCGAGCAGGGTAGTAAAGTACGCCATGACAACAATGGGCCTCCTCCTCATAATCATAGGCCTGCTGCTCGTAACGAATTACTACGGAGTGATTACTTCGCGAGTGGGAGCGTTGTTCGGATGATGGTGAGGCAGTCTCTAGTCTCTAGTCTCTAGTCTCTAGTCTCTAGTCGTCAGTATATGGTATATAGTCGTTGGCAATTCGATAGTTATATCGCGATGATAAGTTTCGCCTGGCTGTATTTTTCTCAGATCGACGCGGCGTAGAGGTGGGGAAAGGAGCATAAAAAGTCCGCTAGTCCATACGATCAAACCGCGGTATCGTAACTGCCCCTAAATTGAGGAATTCTCTTGCGTGATGTAGCTCGCAAGGCGAGCGAGAGGGGGAGGCTCAGCCGGCTTTCGCCGGCGGAGGGGGCGACGTGAGCCCCGCTAATTGCGCTCGCCCTTGAAATGCTCCTTGAACTTCTTCAGCACCCGGTTTTCTATCTGCCTTACCCGCTCTCGGGAGATCTGAAACTTTGCTCCTATCTCCTGGAGCGTCACCGGCTCTTCGGCGACGACACGCTGCTCGAAGATGTAGACTTCTTTGTCATTCAAGGTCTTTTTGAACTCGTTGATCTTTTTGGAAAGGATTTCCCGCCCTTCCTTGTCGCCGATCATCTCTTCGATATTTTCATCGCTCTTCATCAAATCCATGATCGTGTCTTCACTCTCGTCATAAATCGGGGTTTCGAGGGAGACATCCGTATAGGCGAGCCTTTTCTCCATGTCTTCCACTTCCTCTTCTTTGACGTCGAGAGATGCGGCAAGGATTTTCGGCGTGGGATAGATGCCGAGGGCCTCGAGTTTCTGCTTTTCCTTGTTCAGCCGATAAAAGAGCTTCCTCTGCCCCTGAGTGGTCCCCACCTTCACCAGGCTCCATGAATCCATGATATATTTAAGCATATAGGCCCTGATCCAAAAGGAGGCATAAGTCGAAAATCTGGTGCCCTTATAGGGATTGTACTTCTTCACCGCATGCAGAAGGCCCACATTGCCTTCCTGTATCAGATCGAGCACACTCAGATAGGTATTATAGTATTCGAGGGCGATCTTCACCACGAGCTTAAGGTTCGATATTACCAGCTTCTGGGCCGCATCCCTGTCTTTACTGTCAAAGACCTTACAGGAGACCTCAAACTCCTCCTCCCGGGAAAGGACCGGATATTTTGATACCTCCGCAAGGTAAGTCCTCAGCGGGTCGTAAGGGAGGGGAAGCGATTTGTCCTCAATGAGTGCAAGCGCTTCGTCGGAAACATCAGTATCAGGTATTTCGGTTTCCCCTACTTCTTCCAATAATAGATCTTCTTCCAAATCTCTTATATCCCCCTTGCCTGTACAAGTTCCGCTCGGTATTCGATTATTATGCCATATACAGCCATTATTGTCCCCTTGCCGAATCTAAATAATTTTCTGCTATAAATTCACTGCATGCAGTACGGCTTCGAGGACTCCGCCACCAATGGCCCGGGCTTTGTCGGAAATAGTGTAACAATATTCTCCTATTCCCCTGGGGTCCACATCCCCTATTTTCTCTCCCGCCGTCACCTCTATCTCTCTGATAAGGCCTCTCAGAACCCCATCGAAGCTTCCATACACAGGCACATCACCCACGTAAAGGACCAACTCCCCCTTTGCCACCCGATCTCCGATCTTCTTTATTGCCTTTACCGGCCCGGCGACCGGCGACCTCAGGACCCTCTCAGTCGCATAGCCCATGACCGAGCCGGGAACACCCGTATAGGCTTCGGCGGAGCCGTCATAGATGGCCTTCCCCAGGTCATGGCCCCGTTTGCTCTCTATCACCACATGCACATCCAAGGGCGCGGTAAACCCAGGTCCCACCCCGATTACGGTGGGGGCCTCATGCGTCGTGGTCCCAATGTTCCGCTTGGCCATGATAGCGTCCACCACTATACGTGGCTTTATTATCTCTATTGCCGTCCAGCGGGGGTCCACCATTACGGCGATCGATTTCCTTTTCCACACTTCTTCAAGGTCCTCGATGTCACGGACCAGCTCGGCCTTTACCCCCTCGACCTCCATGGCGCCGCGGTAGACCGCCTCCGAGAAAGAGACGGTCCGTCGCACGCAGAGGGGCTCGCCTATCTCCAGCAGAAGGAGGCGGTGAAAACGGGCCGAGTGAAGACGGTGGGCAATGCCGCTCGCCACGTCACCCGCACCTTTCATGATTATGGTCAACGCGGAAAGATCTGCCGATCTCCCCATGATCACGGTCCCTTCCCGAAGAAACAGGCGGGATAATGGCACACGTCGCAGTGAAGGCAAAGTCCGCCATAGGCGAGCTTTACCATATCGGTTTCATGCATTCTCTCTCCCGCCATGATACGGGTAAGCACGATATCGAGGACCGTATAGTCGCTGTGGTAGACGCACGCCGGCGCTCCGAGAATATATTTTCCTCTCAACCGGGCCACGAGGAACATGGCGCCGGGAAATACGGGTGTACCGTAGAAGAGCACTTCCGCCCCCGTGCCTTCGATTCCTTCCCGCGTCACATCATCAGGGTCCACGGAAAGACCCGCAGTGGTAATGACCAGATCGGCGCCTTTTTCGAACAGTCCGAGCACGGCAGCGCTTATAAGGGGTACCTCGTCCGGGACTATTACCTTCTCTACAAGGCGCAATCCGTAATTTCTGATCTTCTCCTCCACGGTAGCAGAGCCGTCCTGAATCCTGCCCGTGTAGACTTCACTCCCCGTAATCACAAGGCCTATATTGAGGGGCATAAACGGGCTGACCCTGATTACCCCTTTTTCCCCGACCCTCTCGACCTTCTTGAGCTCCTTTTCTTTTATGTAGAGGGGAATAATGCGGGCGGCCGCCACGATATCCCCTGCCTTTACAGGATGCCTGTTGGGAACGGTGCTCACCAGCACGTCCTTTATGCGGTTCAACTCGTACAGGGCCTTATCGTTTACGTAGAAAAGCCCGTCAACGGTGCTCCTCATGCTTACCTTGCCCTCTTTAGGCTGGGTAGGCTCCATATTGCCGTCCATTATTGACTGGGCGATTCTCATGCCCGCCTCATCCTCATGGATACCTTTTACCTCGCCCTCGAACACAAAGAGATGCCTCTTCCCGAGATCGAGTAGCCTCTCCACATCCCCCTGCTCTATAACCTGCCCCCTCTTGAAGGCCACATCTTTCTTCTTACCGGGGATTATCTCGGTGATATCATGGGCCAGCGTCATGCCCAAAGCCTGTTCTACCTTAACCTTTTTCAATCTTGTGTCCCCTCCTCTTTAATGTCTCTATATCCTCGAGGGTGTCGATATCAAAGAGATTTCCCTCATCGCCATCCAAAAATACCACATCTTCGAGGTGTTTTTCTATAACTTCCCTGAGCCCCTTGTCGCCTTCCAATCGACTCATCTCTTCGAGAAACGGCGCGAGGCCGATGAACACGGGGTGGCCCTTTACTCCATTATACCGGGGGATGATGAGGTCTCCCCCTCCTGCAAGATAAAGTTCCCGAATAGACCTTATCTGGTCGCTCTTTACGAAGGGTTTGTCCCCGAGATGAAAGAAGGCGCCGTCATACCCGCGGATAAAGGGCAGGGCTGCTTTGACCGAAGAAGACATGCCTTCCCGATAATTCTCATTCGATACGATCTCCACCCGCGAGAGGTTTCCCAACTCGCCTTTCATCTTTTCTCTATCCATGCCTGTGACCACAAAAATCTTCTCCACCCCCTCCATATCAAAAGGGGCGCACGACATTCTTATTACGGGCGTTCCGTCAATCCTGAGGGTAAGCTTGTTGAAACCGAGCCTCCTCGAGATTCCGGAAGCGAGAATCACGGCACATATTTTTTTCATAGATAATTCTTCCTCGGTCGGTCTTTCTTCCGAAACCGGCGAAGCCTTCTTTTTTACTCTCCGGCGCGCCTGGCTCATCCATAACGGGAGTACCTCAATTGCATCGGGAGCAGTCGTTTTATTTCTGCGATGCTTCGGAACACATGCCCCGGAGCCTTAGCGGCTTCATCGCCATTATACTGATCTCTGCCGAGAGTTTGCTTAGTGGGATTCGGTATCGGGCGAACACCGGCTTTCGCGCGGATGTCACCGTCTAAGGAACTACGTTGTTCAAGTCCTTCAACAGGGCCTCCACGTTAATACCGTGGATTTTCGCACCTTCTTCAATGGTCTCGAAGAGGGCGGCCCTGCACCCTACACATCCCAATCCATGCTCCTCAAACACCGGGACCGATTCAGGATATCGCGTTACCACATCCTGGATCGCAGCGTTTTTCCCGATCTTTTTTCTTCTCATCCCGGTCCGGTTCAAAACACTTCTGCGGAAAAAATATATATAGAGGCATCCTTCGATTTCCAGGCATCTTCGGGAAGTCCCGCCTTATGGCACGTATGTGCGATGAAGGCAGCCCGGTCCCAGTTGTTCTCGGTAGCCACCTGAGGAAGGAGGAGGCCCGTATAAAAGCCTTTTTCTATAAGGATGCCGTGCACGCCGACTTCAATCTCCTCAACATCTTTTATTTTCCTTAAAGGTGAGAGGACGGAGATCTCGATATCAACCCTGTCCCACTCCTCCCTTCGTAAGGGCTCGAAACGGGGGTCATGAAAAGCCGCCTGAACCGCCATCTCCTGAATCGTCTTGTAAAGGGGCAGGACCCCTTTTATATATCCAATGCAGCCCCTGAGGTCTTCTTTGCAATGCAGGGTGACGAAGGCGCCCATTTTTTTCTCGAAGATCTCCGGCATCTCTAAAGGGACCGGTTTTTTATCGAAGAGCACGCCTTCAATGGCTTCCCTGGCTATCCTTTTCAGCATGGCCTTCTCTTCTTCCGACAAATTGAGACGGCTCATCGGGCGGCCTCTCCCCCTTTGAGGAAAACAGCCGACACATAGCCTACCACACTCCGCTTGTCCCCCGACACATCCCCGGAATTTGCATACTTGAGGACTTTACTCCGGGTAGCCCCTAGTGCCTTTGAAAGCATCATGGTAACCATCATGGGCCCCCTGCCGCATGCCTCACATAATTCGGCGTCAAGATCCTGCGACAGCCCTTCGATATCATATTTCTCCAGGCGGTTTACAATCACCTGGTCGAGTTTGACCGCATGCCCGTAAGGGTAATAATGACTCAGATCGGTGCTGCCCACCACGAGGAGGCGCTTTCCCCGGTCCTTGACCGCCCTGAAAATAGATGCCGCCAAAGCCCTGCATTTCTCCGTCTCCTGCGATCCCATCACTATGGGGACGAGCTTGAAAGAGGCAAGTGCCATCTGGAGGAATGGAAGCTGGACCTCGAGAGAATGTTCCTGCCCGTGGGCTTCCTCGTTGGGAGACGCCACACCGCCTTCTTTTACGATGGCCGACGCGATCTCTTCGTCAATTTCGACCGCGCCCAGGGGTGTCCGGTAGCTCCCTTTTATCATTACGGCCGCTTTCTCGAAATATGCCCTATGGCTGGGGCCGATGAGGATCACCGTGTCAAAAAGGCCGTTCATGACGGCTTTCATCCCAAAAGCGGCTACCTGCCCCGAATAGACATATCCCGCGTGGGGAGATACCATTCCCACCACTTCTCCCTCCAGGGCTTCAATCTTTGCCTTGTTCAGGTATCTTTCGATTTCCATGGCGAGGACCTTCGGATTATCCGAATAGAACGTCCCGGCCACGACTGCGTCTCTTACCTCGCTCATGGGCTCACCCTTATCGTGCCGTTCAAATTATAGCACAATTTGGCTGAATTTAGAACCTTTTTGGGTACTTTCAAGTCATGGGAATGCCGATCCCCTGCACGTAATCTTTGGTGACAATCATCATTGTCGGATACGGCCGATTCCTGTATTCTTTTTGGAAGAGGTATATGTCGGGCCGCCCTGACCGGTAGGTGCCAACAGACTCAGGAAGAAAGGAGTGAGTATGATTAGATTCGCGGTAGCAGCGCTTTTCTGTGCGGCCATGCTCTTCCCGGCACCCTCCCGGGCAGATTGCGAAGCCGACACGAAGTCATGCGAGGATACGAAAGCCGGCGCTCAGAGGTGCGCTCAGACCTACGGCTTTCGCGCGAAAGTCGCCTGTGCCGATTGGAGTAATATGGTTGACCGCGCGTGCAGCCAGGCACAAAAGAGTTGCGGGGAAACAGGCACATCGACCCCGGCCTCCCGGAGAAATCAGTAAGGTCGGAGTACTTCCGGAGGTTTAGCGGATACTCTCCGCGTACCCGTAAGTATCAACCTGCCAGCCTTCTTCGGGCATCCTGATACCGTCGATGTGGACAGTTCTCCCCTCCAGTGCCGTCCTGCCCTTGCCGATAAGCTCATGGACGGCAAAAGGATAAATCTTCCAGTCTCCTTCGACTTTAAGTACTTCCTGAACCGCACCCGAAATGTCCTGGAGGACCCTGTAAAGATCTCTGCCTTCATCCGCGGCTGCGGCTTTGAAAGCCGGAAGGGTCCTGGCGTCTTTCTTTTCCGCAAGGCGCCTGATGCCCTTAAGCTCGTCATCCCATTGAGAAAGGGGTACGGACGCGGACTGGATGAGTATGGGACCGCCGTCATCGCTCTCGTCAACGAAGAAGACCGTCGATTTCACCGCCCTTTCCTCGGCGAGTATCGCCTTGGCAATGGGGATCCACCCGAGGCCGACATATTTTCGCGCATCCCCCGGATGAACGTTAAGTATCCTGGGAAAATACCTTCTTACCATCCAGCCCCCTACCCAAAGACTATACCCGGCGAGACAGATGAGATCGGGCCGGCCCGAGAGCGTCTGCTCCACGAGGGTCATAATGGCCATATCATAACTGTCCCTCTCCACGCCTGATCTCGGCATTTTCTCGAGGGCCCACATGTGACGGAAATAAAGGTCCGAGTCAAGAAGCACCACAGGGGCGCCGTTATTTCTTGCCTTGTCCAAACCTGTGCAGTGGGGGACATTGCTGAATACCACATGGTCCCTGCCCGGATCCCACTCATAAATTCTCTCGTAATTGCTTCCCGACCCGGAGACCCCACAGGCATATCTCATCGGACCTGAGGAAGGGTCATAGACCATTTTTGCCGTCATATATCACACCTTTCCTTTATACTAAAGCCTGCTCCAGTCTCTATGGGTCTGGGCGTAGCGCAGGAATATATCGTCGGTCAGCTTAAGCCTCCGGGCCAGCTCACGGGCAATGTTCATCATAAGGAGGGCGAAAAGCTCGATATCTTCCGCCCGGAGCTCCAGGAGTGCCTGCCGCGACAGGACCATGACTTCGCAGTCCTCGAGGGCAACGGCCGTGGAATTATGCCGTTGCATGGACATGAGGGAGGCGACGCCGAAGGACTCGCCCACGGACAAGGTCTTCTTCTCGAGCACAATCCCCCTGTCGCCAATAAAAAGCTCGACCTTACCGTCCTTTACAATATAAATGTAGGAGGGCTCATCCCCTTTCTCAAAAATAAGTTCCCCTTTCTGAAAGGAGCCGAACTCCAGGCGGCGAAACATCTCCTCGCGCTGTCGCTCGGACATACCGCCCCATAAAGCCACCTCCGAGAGAATGGGTGTTACGGATTCAATATCCGTAAGCGGAATATATGTCTTCATGTGTGCCCTTACCCCCTTTCGAACAGACCCTTTCTTACCATTCTACAGGATATGAAGGATGATTTCATCAATAAAGGACGGCGGCGAAGAAATGTCGTGACCCGGCCCGGACGGGGCAGCCTGTTTGACTTCCGGCTCTAAGGTGCTTATGCTCCCTGTGCAGATCACGCGGAGGTGAGCTATGGATCAGGACGATGTAATACGGAAGGAGCTGGCCATCCTCATAAAGGGGGGCAACGCGCATATGAGCTTTGAAGAGGCCGTCGCCGATTTCCCCCTCGAAAAGATAAACACCCCGGTAACGAATTCCAATTACCTGGTCTGGCATATGCTTGAGCATATGCGGATAACCCAATCGGACATCCTCCAATTCGTGATAGATCCGAAGCACGTGTCGCCCGAGTTCCCCGAAGGCTATTGGCCCAAACCGGAGGCAAAGGCAACCGCCGCACAGTGGAAGAAGATCGTTCACGCGATAAAATCCGATTCCGAGGCCATGGTCGACCTCATACACAACCGGGAGACCGATTTGTTCGGTCCCATCCCCCATGCCACCGACTATTCGATTTTTCGTGAGGTCCTCCTGGCAGCGGACCACAATGCTTTTCATCTGTCCGAGCTGGTCACGCTCAGGCGGGTACTCGGTTTAAACCCCGTAAAAGAGTACTGACGGAACTTTCGAAGACGAATTTCAGCTGCCCATAGATCGCAGCAAAAATAGCAATACCCCATAAGGTTTCTCTTGCTTTTTTTCAAGCCCTATTTTACTATTTTGTCACTAGAACGTATACAACTTGCCAAGGCTGGAGATAAGGCCTTCTGACCCGGAATGTTTCCCATTAATGCCGCCTCTATTCTCCAGGTTTTTGTACGTCAAGATTTGCAGTGCCACATTGATCCGGTATTATTTACAGTTCGTTTTTGTACGTGCGAAAGGGACAGCTCTTTGCACGAAAGGAGGGTAGCGGATGATCATTACCATTGATGGAAGGGCTTGTGAGGCCAAAGACGGCCAAACAGTGCTCCAAGTAGCAAAGGCGCATGGGATTCACATCCCGACGCTGTGCGATCTGCCGGAATTGACCCCTACAGGGGCCTGCCGGGTATGTATGGTAGAAGTTGACGGTGCGAAAAGCCTGATGGCTGCCTGTTCGTCTCCGGTTTCGGAGGGCATGAACATCAAGACCCAGACGGAGAGGGTATTGGAAGCCCGCCGCTTTGTCGTGGGCCTGTTGTTGTCCTGTCATCCCCTCGATTGCCTGACCTGCGAAAAGGGAGGGGATTGTGCCCTCCAGAACCTCGCGTATGACCTCGGATTAACAGGTCCGGCACTGAAAGGAGAGATGCATGAATATCCCGTCGACACCTCGAACCCATTTATTATTCGCGATGCCAACAAATGCATACTCTGTCAGAGATGTGTCCGCACATGCGACGAGATTCAGGGAATCCAGGCCATAAAAAATAGCTATCGCGGTTTCGATACGAAAGTGACCACTGCTTTCGATAGCCCTCTGCAGGAGAGTAACTGCGCATTTTGCGGTCAGTGCGTGCAGGTATGCCCCGTAGGCGCGCTCACGGAAAAAAAGGCTAAGGGTAAGGGACGGGCCTATGAGACGAAAAAGGTGCGCACCACCTGCCCCTATTGCGGTGTCGGTTGTCAGCTTTACCTCCACACCAAAGGAGAGCAGATAGTCAAGGTGACGGGCGTTGAGGGAGCTTCTCCGAACAAGGGCCGGACATGCGTGAAGGGAAGGTTCGGCTATGATTTCATGTATTCCGGGGACAGGCTGACTACCCCGCTCATAAAGGAAAATGGAGAATTCAGGGAAGCATCATGGGATGAAGCCCTTGACCTCGTTGCCGCCAAATTCAAGGAGATTATCGCCCAGAGCGGTCCGGATGCAATCGCCGGGGTCAGTTGCGCCCGCAGCATCAACGAAGATTCTTATCAAATGCAGAAATTATTCCGCGCGGTGATCGGTACTAATAATATCGACCACTGCGCCCGTACCTGACACGCTCCCACCGTCGCCGGTCTGGCGCAATCTTTCGGTTCGGGAGCAATGACTAATTCTTTCGGAGAATTCACGGATGCAAAGATGTTCTTCTGCATCGGCACCAACATGACCGAGGCCCATCCGGTGGCTGCCACCTTCCTTAAAAATGCACTGCGGAAAGGCGCAAAGCTCATCGTGGTGGACCCGCGCAAGCAGCCTCTCGCCAAAATAGCGAATATCCATTGCCAGCTCAAGGTAGGCAGCGATATCGCCTTCTTGAACGGCATCATGAACGTCCTTATCTCGGAGAACCTTTACGATAAGGACTTTGTAGAGCGCAGGTGTGACAATTTCGACGCCTTCAAAGCGAAGGTAATGGAATACCCGGTGGAACGGGCCGCGGAGATCTCAGGTGTGGAGGCGGAGAAAATCCGCAAAGTCGCCCGTCTTCTCGCGTCGGTAAAGCCTGCCATGCTGATCTATACCCTCGGGATAACGGAGCATATTACCGGGAAGGACAATGTAATGAGCACCGCCAATCTCCAGCTCCTGCTGGGTAATATGGGAATGCCTTCCGCCGGGGTAAACCCTCTCAGGGGCCAGAACAATGTACAGGGCGCCTGCGATATGGGCGCGCTGCCTAATGTCTTCCCCGGCTACCAGAAAGTAATCGACCCGGCAATGACCGACAAGTTTAAAAAAGCTTGGGATGTGGACACACTGCCCGCGAATAACGGCCTCATGATGCCCCGGATGATGGAGGGACTGGTCACGAAAGATATCCGGGCATTTTACGTATTCGGCGAGAATCTTGCGAATACGGAGCCGGATATCCGCAAGGTCGAGCACGAGCTTGGCTCCGCGGAATTTCTCGTGTGTCAGGATATCTTCCCCACCGAGACCACCCGTTTTGCCCATGTAGTCTTCCCCGCCACCGCATGGGGTGAGGATGACGGGACATTCTCGAGTAGTGAACGGCGCGTGAACCGGGTCCGCAAGGTGAAGAGCCCACCCGGTCAGGCGAAACCGAACTGGTGGATCTTCAAAGAGCTCGCCCGTCGCATGGGGCACGAATGGAGCTCCGGCAGCTCGCGCGAGATCTGGGACAAGGAGGTCTCGGTCCTGGCTCCGGCCCTGGGTGGCATCAAATATGACCGCATCGAAGAGGACGGCCTCCAGTGGCCTTGTCCCACTTTAGAACATCCGGGTACGCAGTTCCTGCATCGGGACGGCGTATTCACTCACGGAAAGGGCGTATTCAACCCGGTCGACTGGCAGCCCGCCGCGGAAGTCGCGGATGAAGACTACCCCTTCGTCCTCAGCACGGGACGCCGGCTCTTCCACTACCATACCCGTACCCAGACAGGGCGTTCCGGGATGGACGAGCTCATGTCGGAAGAGACCGCAGACATTTCACCGGCCGACGGTCAAAGGCTCCAAATCGAAGAAGGGGAATATGTAAAAGTGCGCTCCAGGCGCGGCGAAGTGAATGTCAGGGCCCGGATAACCGACCAGGTACCGCCCGGCATGGTATGGATGTCCTTTCACTTCCGCGACGGGTCGGCCAACTGGCTGACCAATGCGGCATACGACCCCGTAACGCTGACCGCGGAATACAAAGCATGCGCGGTCAATATTGAAAAACTGGGTGGGCCGGTGTCGGGGAGCATCTAATAGACCATGGGCATGGACGATCGGATAGAATGGTCTGAGCTGAAGTAAAGGGCCTGAAGTTTAAAATTTTGGATAGGGGCTATCACCCTATCCACCAAGAAAGGGGGCACGATGTCGCATAAACCGGTAGAAATTATACAACTGGCAGGAGATGCAGGCAAATATAAGGGGAACCTCGGAATCCCCAACTGGCTCGTAAGGGCCTTTATGGCAGGTCTTTTTATTGCAGTGGGCGCCGCCCTCTGCACCGTGTGCGGCACGGGGCTCGAAAAAACCATGGGACCCGGCTTTAAGTCCCTTATCGCGGGCGCCGTCTTCCCGGTAGGCCTCATCGCTATCGTGCTTACCGGCATGTCTCTCTTTACGGGAGATACGATGCTTATCCCCATGGCGGTCTTTCAGGGGAAGAGTACGTGGGGCAAGGTGGCGAATGCCTGGTTCTGGGTATACATCGGAAATTTTATCGGCGCTCTCTTCTGGGCATACCTCATGGCCGTGGGTCCCTTCAGCAAAGGAGGAGGTCCTGAGTTGACGGTATTCGGACAGAATGCGATAGGTATCGCGGAGGCAAAGACACTTCCTTATATTGCGGCAGGATCGATGGGCATATGGTCCGCGTTCATGAAGGGCATAGCCTGCAACCTGCTCGTGAATGTAGCCATTCTTCTCGCCATATCCTCCAAGAACATGGTAGGAAAATTTTTCGGCATCTGGTTTCCCATTATGGCATTCGTTTCATCGGGATTCGAGCATAGCGTCGCCAACATGTATTTCATCCCCACCGGGATCATGCTGGGCGCGAAGGTCACATGGGCACAATTCATCCAATGGAACCTGATACCCGTGACCATAGGCAACATTGTAGGTGGATTCATCTTTATCGGGGCGGTTTATTTTTATTCTTTCAAGAAGGAGCTCTTTTCCGTCTCGCCTACCTGATTATTGAGTGTAGCGCCGAAACAATGAATCAATCAATGCTGACGGGACGTCACCGGTAGTAGGGGTCCCGTCAGCATTGCTCTCGTTATGCGCCTCTTAATGTTCATCATGGCGATCCCCTCTCCGATCACGGTAATAATCCGGGCGATCGTTCCAATAGTCCACGGGGTAGCCCCTGTACCTGTCATCATGATAATATCGATTGGAGCGGTAATAGCCGTCATCGGGGTAAGGACCCACAACGCATGAGGCTGTCCCCGTCAATATTGCTACGATGAGTAATTTAGCATATAATCTCATGCCTCATTTGGCCCTTTTCTTCAGTCTTTCACACTAATGAAATGTAGGGCTCTAAAGGCCGATGTCAAGACTGACGCGAGTGGGGGCGGCAATGTCAAGGTGCACCGGGGGCCACCGGAATAGGTATTGATAACAGGCGGAAACATGGGGTACATTCATTCAGGCAAAGGGGCCCCTGAATTCGGCAAGAAAATTATTAGAGGAAGGATCGATATGGACGAAGCTATCACACAGGGACAACGTATCACAGAAATACTGGGTGCGGACAATATGGCCGTTACTTTAAAATCACTGACACTGTACCGGCAATATCTAAGCCGAACACTCGATCCGTCATGTGTAATGACCGGCGTCGAAGGCCCTTCATGGGAGGAAAAAAACATGAGCGGCATTGATAATACCCCCGGTCATGAAGTCCTGAAAAAGGAGCAAGCTTCCTGTACCGATATTTACGAGCTGAAGCGTTTCGAAGAACTGATCGACGAAATCACAGGAATCCTGGTAAAAGTAAAGCGGGTAAATGACAACCACCGTTTCATCCTCGAGCTGGCGTCGCTGAAGGCAGTAGATGAAGCATCAAAGAATTACACCCTTCTGGATGATTATTCAGTCTGGTTTGCGAATCGCTGAAACAAAGTTCGGGCATCAGGGGCTCCCTGCATGGCCGGTATGATTCCGCGGTTATTCGACCGGCGCGGGTGATCTGAATTTTATGGCGGGCGGCAACTTGTAAGGATATGGCCGCTGCCAAAGTTCGGTATTGATTCAGCCTCCCGGCTGGAGTAGCGCTGCCACAAATTTCCTCGACAGGCGTCGCCGTCGCTCTTTCGCTCCCTTTGTGGCTTGGATTTCACGCGACCGGGCACGAGTCACACAGTGGACACGCCCTCGCCTTTGCCGGATCGATGGTGTTTTTTCTCGGCGCAGTCCTGGTATTGGCATTTTTGGAAGGTCGCGGACGGGGACAACCCGAAGGACGGCTCGGCACTGCATATGTTGTGGCGGCAGCGTTGAGCATTCTGATCCTGTCAAAGACCCCTTACGGAGAGATCGGCTGGCTTAGCCTCATGAAGGGAGAGATCATCACGATTTCCAATTTCGATCTCCTCTTGACGGCGGCAGTGCTTGCGCTCTTCCTTGCGGGCCTGGCAATGTTCCATAAGGAGCTGCTTCTCGTCTTTTCGATCGGGAGCTCGCGATCACTCTTTGAAAAAATGTGGTTTTTTGGGATATTATGCTCGGTTTAATGATCGGCCCCAAGGCCAGCCGGCAGCGGAACTACCTGAAGCATAATGATGCCCCGTGGCCATGTTAGATCTCTAACCACCTTTATATTTATCTTACTTCCAGCACCATTCCGTCCCACAGTGCCCCTGCCAGACCTACTTCATTCCCCCACTGATCATAAACTTTTTTGCCTTTTTCGACCTCTTCCAGGAAATTCGCGCCAATCAGGGCGTGTCGCACGGTCATTCCCGTCGGGAGGTGAACCTCCACATTGTTGACCGTGACCGTCATCAGGGCAGCTCCTTTATCCTCCCCTCTACCTGGGGGTTGACCGTCTTTTTCGCGCGCACGTAATCGATCACCACATCCCTTATCCATCTGCCCGAATCGCTGTAGATGAGGTTCTCACCCTTCATCGCACCGCCCATTACCGCATAATCTCCGGACGACTTTACCGCCTCGCCGAAACTTTTATATCCGTCTCCGCCGGCTGCGAGAAAATCATTCGTGGCCACCGTATATATTTTAGTTGCCTCGAGTGGTGCCCCATTTATCAGGACCTCTTTTATTCTCGACCCTTTCGGCGCAGTCTTCGAATAGGTGAAGCTCAGGCCGGAGACCTGGGGAAACGCGCCTTCCCCGTTTTCCACCCCCGATACCCCATGCTCCAGCGCCTCGCGGACCTGATTTCCCGTGAGCTTAAAGGCTACTATGTAATTATCGAAGGGCAGGACGCCATAGACGTCTCCCATGGAGACCCTCCCCCTTGGAATGCTCGTCCTTATGCCTCCTCCATTGATGATCGCCGCGTCGGAGCCTGCCTTTTCCCTTATAATGTCTGCCACCATATCGCCCAGATTGGTCTCTTTCTGCCGCACGCCTGTTCCGTCAAGATCGACCCCCGCCTCTCCGACGGCTGCTTTCATTGCCGCACTGATCTCTCCGGCATATTTGTTCACCGTAGCGGCCACCAGGGTATTTTTCTTCATCTTCGCCGGCTTTATCTCTTCCAAACGGCTCTGGGCATACACGACCTCCCCCCTTCTCACCGTAAGGTCGAGGACCCCGAGGACACGGCCATGCTCCCAGGCCTGGACTATAATCGTTTTCCCTACCGGTAAATATGAATCGAGCTTCGTGTGGGTATGGCCGCCCACTATCACATCGATGCCTTTGACCTTCTCGGCGAGGCTGAAGTCCATATTGATGCCGATGTGGGAGAGGACTACAATGATCTCCACCTTGTTCCTGAGCTCTCTCACGTATCGTTCCACGACCGTCTCGGGAGATAGAAACTTCAGGCCCGCCACGTTTCTCGGATGGGTGGTGAAGGGCGTATCTTCCGTCACCACGCCGATAATCGCCACGGTGACGTCGTTGATCGTCTTTATTACATAAGGCTTCAGCTCCTTGATACCCTCTACATTCGCGCCCAGAACCGGAAATTTGGCCTCTCCGATCCTCTCCCTTAAGATTGCCTGGCCGTAATCGAATTCGTGGTTTCCCACCACCATGGCGTCGAACCGCATCTCGTTCATCACCTTTATGACTGATTGCCCCTGAAAAAGGTTGGCCCAGTTGTTCCCCTGGATCATATCGCCCGCGGCAACGAGAAGGGCGGGCTTTTCCTTCCGCAGCGTCTCCGCCCGTGCCGCGAGATAGGCGATGCCGCCCACCTCTTCATCGGACCCCATGGCCTTATGCTCCTGCGCAAAGCCATGAAAATCATTCATGTAGAGGATCCTTATCTGCTTCATATCGCTGAAGGCGTCGGCGTGGGAGAGGGACGGAATGAAAAGCATTGCCCATCCCAGAAATAATACGAAAGCCCTCAGTAGCTTGTGCATGTTAACCCCCCAAAATTTTGCGTAATGAACGCATGAAATAGGCATTCGATTTATGTCTTCCTACCGGCAGCCGCACATATAAATCGTCGTTTTCACTTTGAAATCCTTCTATCATAATACCCTTCGCGAGAAGCTCCCGGCCTAGAGCTTCCCATTCGCCCTTCATCCGGAGGAGGACGAAATTGCACGGCGTGTCGATCATATCCACGCCCGGGACGGTCGACAGCTTTCGACTGAAATACGCCTTCTCTTCCGCCACGAATTTGAATGTCCTCTCCCTGTGCTCCCGGTCTCTGAGAGACGCCTGCGCAGCACGGAGCGCCAGAGAGCTTATCTGGGCCGAAGGCCGTGCGGGCTCTATTTTCCTTATCAGCCCGGAAGGGCCGATCATGTAACCGAGTCGAAGCGCCGCAAACCCGTGATAAAGAGAAAAGGTCCTCAGGATCACGGCGGACGCGGATTCCGCCACCTCTCTGACGGGTGAAACAACAGTGGTATAGTCTCTGAAGGCTTCGTCGATAACGAGGATAGTGCCGGCAGCCGCGGCTTCCGAGATAAGGGTGGAAAGATCCTCTCCGGAAATGGCCGTACCCGTCATATGGTGGGGGTTTCCCAGGATGAGCATGTCAACTTCTTTCATCCGGTCGCAAAGCCTTTTGACGGGTATGCTGAACTTGCCGTCTCCCTCCGTGGGGATCAATTCTATTCCGGCCGAATGCGGAGCCAGAATCTCGTGAACCCTTTGGGAGCAAGGGGAGAGAAGACCCACGACCTCCGGCTTCACCTTGTCCATGAGCAGGCCGAGAAGATGGGTCGAGCCGGCGCCGAAGAGAATCCGGTCTTCCTCCAGTCCTTCGATCCTGCAGAGGTATCTTTTCAGGTACCGCGCCTTCTCGTCCGGAAAGAACTCGAGCCGGCCCGCCTCTTTCCTTACGGCCCGGGCCGCCTTGTGGGACGGACCCAAAGGGTTGACGCCGGTGGCAAAATCGTGGATCCGGTCCAAAGACCATTTTCCTTTCTCGGCAAAATCATAAAGGTTCATCTCATACTCCCAAATAGGCTTCGATAACAGATCTGTCGGTTTTCACGTCGCGGGAAAGACCTTCCATGGCCAGTCTCCCATTCTCCAGTACATAAGTCCGCTGGGAGTGCTCCAGGGCCATATGGGCGTTCTGCTCCACGAGAATAATCGAGATGCCCTTTTCAGAGTTTATGAGACGAATGAGAGAGAATATCTCCCTGGTGATGATGGGCGAAAGACCCATGGATGGCTCATCGAGGAGAAGAAGCCGCGGGTTTCCCATGAGGGCCCTGCCCATGGCCAGCATCTGCTGCTCTCCGCCGGACAGAGTTCCGGCCTGCTGCTTGATCCGCTCTTTGAGGCGGGGAAATGTAGAGAGGACGAGGTCGAAAAGCTCCTTCTTCAGCTCCGAAGATTTGAGGACGTACCCCCCGAGCTCCAAGTTCTCCTTCACCGAAAGATCGGGAAAGACCCGCCGTCCTTCGGGGACCATGGTGATGCCCAGCCTCACTATCCTGTCGGGCCTCATGCCCTGGATCGCTTTTTTTTCCCATTCTATATATCCCGACACAGGTTTTATAAGGCCGGTGACCGTCTTGAGGAGTGTGGACTTACCCGCGCCGTTGGCCCCTATGACCGAGACGATCTCTCCAGGTCTCACGTGGAGGGAGAGGTCGTGAAGGGCGCCTATAGCCCCGTAATTGACCGAAAGGTTTCTGACCTCCATCAGCATGAGACTACCCCTTCCTTTGGAAATAGATCGAAGAGAGTGTGCGGCGGGGTCATGCGAATTCATCCCCCAGGTATGCCTCGATTACTTTCTTATCTTTCTTCACCTCTTCGGGCAGGCCCTCCATGATCTTTTCTCCGAAATCCATCACCATCACCCGGTCCGACAGTCTCATGACGAGTCCCATCTGGTGCTCTATGATAAGCAGGGTAAGCCGGAATCGCTCTTTCACCACCCTTAAGGTGTCCACGAGATCCATGATCTCCCTGGGGTTCATGCCCGCACCGGGCTCGTCTATAAGCAGGAGCTTAGGATCGGTCGAAAGGGCCCTGGCCAACTCCAACCTTCTTTGCTCTCCATAAGGGAGGCTTTTTGCGGGATAATCTTCTTTCCCCGAGAGCTGAAAGAACTCGATCAGCTCTCTCGCCCTGGCCTCGGCGTGTGCCTCTGCGTGGAAATAGCCGTCGGTCCTGAAGATAGTGGACCAGATGGAATAGCCTTTCCTCCTCAGAAGGGCTGCCAGGAGGTTTTCGAAGACGGTGAGATCGCCGAAAAGCCTCATATTCTGAAAAGTTCTTCCGATACCGATATGGGGAAGCTTGTAGGGCGCCATGACAGTGATTTCTTTGCCGAAAAACCTTACCGACCCTGAATCGGGCCGATAAAATCCCGTAATCAGGTTGAATACGGTCGTTTTCCCCGCCCCGTTCGGTCCTATGATGCTGAGCGTCTCGCCCTCATTGACCTTAAAGGAGATGGAATCCACGGCCTGGACGCCGCCGAAGCTCTTCCTCAGGTCCTTTACTTCGAGGGCGATCATATCGTCCAAAACCCGCCTCCGAACGTCATGACCTGCCCCATCTCGAGGTTTTGGTAATGAGGCCGTAGGGCCTCCACATCATCAGGATGATGAGGAACAGGGGGATCAGGACCCACCTTAAATCGAGCATATCCGTGGGCAGGAGTATCCTCAAGCCCTCGATAACGCCCACCCATATGAGCCCGGCGTAGATAGTGCCCGTGATGCTCCCCATCCCGCCTATGATGACAATGATAAGGAAGTCGATCGATTTCAGGATGTCGAAATTGGAAGGATGGAGGAAAGTGTAGAGATGAGCATAGAGCGCACCCGCAACCCCGGCCAGCGCACAGCCGAATGAGAAGGCCATGAGCTTCATCCTTGCCGTGTCGATCCCGATCGAAACGGCGGCGAGCTCGTCGTTCTTGATGCAGCGCCAGAAGAGACCGTATCTCGAAAATATGATATTTCGCGTGACAAGAATGAGAAAGACCATTACGGAGAGGGTGAGCTCGAGATTGGTGATCCGCGGGATACCGACGAACCCCCGTGAGCCGCCCAATATATCGGTGATTTTATCCGAGTTATCGAGGATCACCTTAAAGAGGGTTCCCAGCCCGAGGGTGGCGATTGCAAGAAAATCATCTCGCAGCTTGAGAACGGGAATGCCTATCACGTAGCCAACCGCCCCCGTAACCACTCCGCTCACTACTATGGCAGGCAGAAAGCCGAGCACCCCTTCGATACCGAAGACCCGCGTCAGATAGGCGGACACATAGGCGCCGAGACCGTAGAACGCCGCGTGGCCCAGGGAGAATTGTCCCGTATACCCGTAGATCACATTGAGCCCCAGGGACGCGAGGATAACGATGAAGGCATAGAGGGTAATCTGCTCGATATATTGAGAGACGATGCCCAGGGAAAAGACGCTCTTGAGGACCACATAGATGAGGAGGGAAAGAAAAAGGAACTTTCTCGATTCTTTGAAAAAATTCATACTTTCTCGATCCTTTTCCCGAAGATGCCGCTCGGCTTCAGAAGGAGGACCACGAAGAGAATGATGAAGATTACGCCGTCCCTGAAGGTGGAGGAGAGAAAGGCCGAAACGAAGACCTCGGAGAGACCGATAATAAAGCCCCCGAGAACCGCGCCGTGAATGATCCCTATACCGCCCAACACCGCGGCGATAAAAGATTTGATCCCCGGCATGACCCCCATGAATACGTTTATCTGGGGATAGGCAATGCCGTAGAGGATACCCCCCACGCCCGCAAGGGACGCGCCCACCACGAAAGTGAAGGAAATGGTCCTGTCGATGTTTATGCCCATGAGGGAAGCCACCTCTTCGTCGTACGAGACCGCCCTCATCGCTTTCCCCTGTTTCGTCCGGTAGACCAGATAATAGACGCCGGTCAGCGCCGCGCCCGTGACCGCGAAGATGAGAAGCTGCACGTTGGTGATGGAGAATAGCCCCAGGTCATAGGCAGTCACTTCAAAGGGCCGGGGAAACCCGATGTAATCGGGAGTGAAGATGGCTTTCAGGCTCAGGAAATATTCGAGAAAAAGGGAGACACCCACCGCGGTGATGAGGAGCGAGATTCTCGGCGCCTTCCGGAGCGGCTTATAGGCCACCTTCTCGATGATGAAGCCGGCGCAGCCTGTAAGGACCATGGTGATGACAAAGACGAAATAGATGGGAATGCTCAATTTTGCGATAAAATAATAGGCGATGAAGGCGCCCAGCATGAAGATATCGCCGTGGGCGAAGTTGATGAGCCGGAGCACCCCGTAGACCATGGTATAGCCGAGCGCAATGAGGGCATAGACGGCGCCGAGCTGAAGACCGTTAATGCACTGGTCGCATATATAGCCTAGGACTTCCATATATCACACCCGGAGCGTCTGCCATCGCTCGGCATATTAAGGCTCTATGGTCGTGACGTACCGCACTTTATCTTTTTCCATTTTCAGAATGACCACCGATTTGACCGAGTCTCCGTTTTTGTCGAAGCTGATGTTTCCCGTCACCCCTTTGAAGTTCTTTATAGTTCCAAGGCCTTTCACGATCTCCTCGGAAGTGGGCGATTTAGCGCTGTCGAGGGTCTTGAAGAGGATCATGGTGGCGTCATATGCAAGCGATCCCAGCGCGTCGGGCACTATGCCGTGCTTCTCCTTGTACTTTTTGATGAACGCCTGGGTCACGGAGTCTTTCCTGTCAGGAGAGTAGTGGTTCGTGAAGTAGCCGCCCACGATGGCGGAGCCCGCTATCTTCGCAAGGTCGGGAGAGTCCCAGCCGTCACCTCCGAGGAGTGTCGCCTTCACGCCTTTTTCCCTTATCTGCTTCGAGATGAGGCCGACCTTATTATAGTAATCGGGCAGGTAGACCACCTCCGGCTTCTTCATGGCCAACTTCGTGATCAGGGCGGAAAAATCGACATCGTCCTTCTGGTACGATTCATATGCCGTAATGGCGCCGCCCCCTTTAGTAAAGGTGGTCTTAAAGACGTCGGCCAGGCCCTTGGAGTAATCGTTGCTCACATCATAGAGCACCGCGGCGGTCTTCACCTTCAACTCTTTGAGCGCAAAATTTGCCGCAGTCGAGCCTTGAAAGGGGTCCGTATAGCAGGTCCTGAAGACATAGGATTTCCGCTTTCCGTCGCTCACCGTCACCTTGGGGTTCGTCGCCGTGCCGGTGATCATGGGAACCTTGTTCTTCTGGGCGATCTCGCTCATAGGAATGGCTACCTTGGACGTGAGGGGCCCTACTAACGCCACCACCTTATCCTGGGTAATCAGCTTAAGGGTCGCATTCGTCCCCTCGGTCGGATCGTTCCTGTCATCCGCGATGACCGGCACTATGGTATATTTTCCTTTCTTCGAATACTCCTCCACGGCGATCAAAAAAGCATTTTTTGTCGATTCACCGTAGGTCTTCACGTCCCCCGTGAGGGGGGTTACGACGCCTATTTTTACGGTTTCCTTCGCGAAGGAATATGGTATGAACAGGAAGGAGGCGAGTATTACACACGCCCCGATCATAGCCTTTCTCATGGTATAAATCCTCCTCCGGCACTTATGGTTTTGAAGCCTGTATATAAATAGAAACACAGTATTGGTGAGGATTGCAACGGTTTTGTCGGTGTCCTCCACCGTTTCGGACCCATTCACAGGAGGGACCATTCACCTTCAGGCGAGGGTTCCATGCCTCCGCCCCCATTCGCGTCGCTCCCGTTATCCGCCGGAACAATTGTACGGCCGCCAAAAATAATGTATAGTGAAGATACCGACATGAAGAGAATAGTCATAGGGACCGCAGGACACATCGATCACGGCAAGACAACCCTTATCAAGGCCCTCACGGGCATCGACTGCGACCGGTTGAAGGAAGAGAAGGAAAGGGGCATCACCACCGAGCTCGGGTTTGCCCACTATAGATCGGGCGACGATCTTTCCATCGGTATCGTCGATGTTCCGGGCCATGAAAAGTTCGTCCGCCATATGGTCGCAGGGGCGTGGGGGATAGACATGGCGCTGCTCGTGGTTGCCGCGGATGAAGGCGTCATGCCTCAGACCCGGGAGCACGTGGATATATGCGAACTTCTCGGTCTGAAAAGGGGCATCGTGGCCATTACCAAAACCGATCTCGTGGATGAAGAGATGGTGGAGATGGCAAAGGAGGACGTGGCGGATTTTCTGAAAGGCCGTCCTTTGGGTGGCGCACCTATCATACCGGTCTCGGCGACTACAGGCGAGAACATAGAGCTTCTCCGCAATACGATCCACGACATGGCGATGGAGCTTGAAGAAAGGTCCAGGGAGGGCATCTTCCGGCTCCCCGTGGACAGGGTCTTTACGATCCGAGGCCTCGGCACCATTGTCACGGGCACCTGCATATCCGGCTCAATCAAAGTGGGGGACGAGATCGAGATATACCCCTTCCGTAGGCGCGCCAAGATCAGGAACATCCAGGCGTACCATGAAGATGCCCCCGAAGCGTCGGCAGGCCAGCGCGTTGCCCTCAATCTTCAGGGCGTCGAGAAGCAGGAGGTCGAGAGGGGCACCATTATCGGACGACCCGATACGCTCATCCTCTCCAATAGAATCGATGCGACGCTCACATACTTGAAGCTCCCTTTGAAACCCGTGCGAAATGACACTACCCTGCGTTTCCACATTGCCACGAACCAGACGGAGGCACGGCTTATCCTCCTGGAGGCGGATCAGATAGAACCCGGGGAGGAGTCCTTTACCCAGTTCGTATTCCCCCATCCCATTGTCACCTTGCCCGGCGACCGCTATATCCTTAGAGGGCCTTACGCGATACAGACCATCGGAGGGGGCCAGATTATCGACGTCATGCCCCGGCGGCATAAACGAAAGACCGCGGGTCTCGATGAGATGTGCGAGCTCCTGTCCGGAAGCGACGAGATGGGGAAAGCGGAATTCCACATACGGAAAGGGGAGTACGGGGGAACAACGAGGAATATGCTCTCCGTGCTTTTGGGCAAGGAGACCGCCTTTACCGACCGCATCGTCTCCCGCCTCGAGGGGCAAAAGAAGGTCAGGGTTTCAGGCAGAATGATAATCCACACGGAGTGGCTCATTAAGTACAAGGAGATGCTCCTCGCCATTCTTCACGATTTTCATGCTAAGAATCCGCTCAAAGTGGGGATTTCCAAGGAAGAGTTACGGTCCCGCCTGCCTAAAGTCGAGCCCCAGATATTTCAGTTAGTCCTGGACGAGACCATCTCCGAAGCCAAGGTGGAAACGGATAAGGACAAGGTGAGGGAGCAGGGGAGAAGTGCCGGCACACAAGGCGGGGCAGAAGGGCTCGGAGACGAGGTACTCAGGAAGCTCGAGAGCTACGGCCTCACCCCTCCCGGGATAAAGGACCTTTCAGCGGAGACGAAGATCGCGGAAAAGAACCTCAGGGATGTCCTGGAGAGGCTCGTATTCGAGAAAAAGGTCGTCAAGACCAAAGGTGATATTTATTTTCATGGGAAAGTCATCGATTCTTTAAAGGAGCGGGTGACCGGACATCTGGTGGCGCAAAAGGAGATGGCTCCTGCCGATTTCAAAGGCATGTTCGACTTGTCGAGAAAATATATGATCCCCATCCTCGAATATCTCGACGAGATAAAATTGACCATAAGGGTCGGAGACAAGCGGGTCCTTCGGAAATAGCCGCTCAGGACACCCTATTGTTCCGGACTTAGCCCTTCCCGTACCTCCACCACCCTCTCCGAGATCCATCCCTCTTTCTTGCCGTAGATGTGGACCATAAACCACCTCTCCCCGTTCCGGTCCTTTTTTTCGTCAAAGATCCTGATCGTTTCATCCTTGAAAATTACCCCTATCCTCGGGGCGTCGAGATCCGGGGCGTTTCTGATGTTTCCTGCCTCGGCGACGACCAGCGCATTCTTCCCGGCGGCCGGGGAAAGGGTAATCTTTTCCGCCGCCTCCTTTTGCGGTGCCTGAGGAAGGGGTTTTGGCGGAATTATCTGCGAAGCTGGCTGAGATGTAATCTGGGGAGCGGGCTGCGCGGTGACTTGCGGAGCGGGCTGAGATAGCACTTGGGGAGCGTCCGGCGCAGGTCCTGCCCCGTTCACCGTCGGGGAAACGGGGTTTTGACCGGAAAGGGGTTTCTCCGGGGTCTGGCTCGCGGCCGGCGCCGGGTTGGCAATTCTTTTTCTGGCGAAAGAGTCGGAGATGTAAAAATAGGTTACCATCCCCGCGAGGAACAGGGCAACGAAGGCGAGGATCAGGTATGCCGGCCCGGGTCGCACTACTTTTTTGAACTTATCCGTCATAGGGGGTGAGGTCTTGAGCATGGCTTCGGAGTATTCAGGTCGTTTCCAGGGAGGGCGGTCCACAGGCCGCTCTATTGTCGAGATGCTGGAGAGGGACGGTCCCGTTTCCCGGGGTCCCTCTTCCCTTACATAAGGAAGGCTTTCGCCCTGGCCGGACATTGCCTGAATAGCCTTGGAAACCTCTTTGAAGCTGATTCTTGCCGCATGATTCGTATATCCCACAAGGAGCGAGAGGTCGGCAAGGGCGATCAGTGTCCGGGGGGAGCCTTTTGCATAGCGATGTATGATCTCGAGGGCGTCTTCCTGAAAGACTTCCCGTCCTTCTTCAGCCCCTGCCCTGTAGAGCCTGTAATTTACCAGTTCCTTTGTCTCCTCGAGCTTGAGGGGCACGAAATAATATCGCACCGGCAGTCTCTGCCAGAATTCGGGCATTGACTTTATAGTATGCCATAATGCCCGCTGACCGGAGAGAATAAAGGTATGGAGGTATTCGCCCATATGAGTGAGGTTGATCAGTATCCTCAACTCCTGAAGCACGTCGTGGGCCTCACAGAGAAGCTGCCCCTCATCTACTATTATAATGCTCTTGCCGCCCTGCTCCTTCGCATCGATCAGCGTGCTCTTCAGGACATCGAGGTTTCTGAGCTTGTCTTCGCCTGCCGGAATACCCGATATCTGACTCGTAATAAGGGAGATCATCTGAGCGGCACTCAGGGTGGGATGATCGATGTAGGCGTATCTGAAGGCATCGCCGTATCTCTCTTTCATATCGTCGATAAGTTTGAGAAGGAGGGTCGTCTTGCCGAGACCCGCGTCCTCCGAGACGAGAAGGACCCCGCCCTTTCCCGTCGTAATGGCATATTTCAGGCGCTCGAGACATTCATAGTACTGACCCGTCACACACATCATGCGGCTGTCGGGGGCAAGAAGGAAAGGGTGGCGGTCAAGCCCCCAGTATTGGAGATACTCCTCGATCATGGCTTACAGTATTTGTCCGGTACGTAGCCTATTTTAATCGCATCCATGCGGTTATGAAAGACTATTTTATTTTTGTCGGGTATTTTCAGGGCATTCTTACACGACGGCCTGTGAAGCACATAGCTTCTCTTATTTCCGATGTAATATTTCTCCGTGTCCTTCTTCTTTTCCTGCCAGAGCCCCCTCTCCTCTTCCATGGCCTTTTTCTGATAATCGAGGAGCATATCCTTATATTTCACATTGGGCGGCTTTACCGTCGCCCTCGCATATCCCCCCTTTACCAACTCTCCATTGATAAACACATTTTTGACGAAAACATATGCAAGGAGTCTGCCGTAGTGGTCCTTCTTTTCGGAATCGAATTCGAGTCTCACCTTCTTGAGGAGGACGAGCTTTTTATTATGGCGGGCAGCCTCTTTGGCGAAGAATTCGCTGCCCCCTTCTTTCAGAAACAGCTCCGGCGCATCTATTCCCAGGTACCGGACTATCTCTCCCGATTCCAGTTGGACTGTGTCGCCGCTCAGGACCTTTCTCACCACGAAATCCTTCCCGAAGGAAGCCGCGGCCATGCCTATGATGCCTATGAAGACAAATAAAGCGATAAGTCTCTTCATGAAGAAAAGATTTTACAATATTTTTGCCTTATGATAAACAACTATCATTGTCTCACTCATATGCCACAAGGAAGGTCTAAGCCATGGAAAAGGGAAAACGCTACGCGCTGTGGATACTTCTGTATTGCCTTTTGGGGGGATTTTGTTATGCCTCTCCTGCCGGTGCCGACCAGCAAGGTCTCTCTTTGGGATACGGTTTCGGCGCGCTGAACAAGAACAGCGAGTGGGGCCGTTTGCGGGGAGACAACGGCTACTACGATTTCATGGTATTGACCTATCAGTACGAGAAGCACCTGGTAAATAAGCTGAACCTCCTCCTCGAGCCTTTCGTCTCGGTGGTAAACAGGCCTGAAAACGGCGTTGAAGGCGGCTTCGGCCTTAGTGCCCGATATTATTTAGGTGAAA
>DASXUJ010000050.1 GCA_036504895.1 Syntrophorhabdaceae bacterium | reverse complement strand
CCCAAAAGAAGTCCGCTGTCAGTTGATGACCTGACGGACGAACGCCTTATTGAGGGTTTCGCCCCTCGCGGGTATGGAGTTTACGAACACCTCCATGGCAACAGCGGCCGTGGAATGCACGTCCGGCTCCATCTTTTTATGAACGTCTGCGATGGCTTTCACGAGGGCGGTGCAGGCATAGGTGGCCTGGACGTCAATCACCGTAGGCCCCAAGGTTTCGAAGAACCCCTCATACCGCGTTCTCTCTCGCTTCAAGACCCGCGACAAGTCCGGTATCATCCCTGTTCGCTTCTTTCACTGTCGTCTCCTCTTTCTGTTCTCTCAGGGCACGGGTCTTCCAGCCGCACCTGTCTCTCCATGCCGAGATCGTATTCCTGTGTATGACAAGCCCCTCTGCCGCGAGGCGCCGCGCCGCTTTCCTGGCGTTATGCCCGCATTCCTTCCATGCAAGATATGCCTTTTCAGTAGTATCTTCATCATACCGTACCCGCATGGGAGTGCTCCCCCTGTCCCCTTTGCGGGGAACCCTGGCGCCGGGTACTGTTCGAAGGGATACCGACCCGTGCGTCTGTGAAGACTAACAAAAGGGCCTTCCCAAATCCTTCAAAGCAGTTGAAAAAAACTCTCTCAGACGCACGCCCCACCCCGGACGTGCTCCTGCCGGACTAAAAGAGTACTTCTGCCGAAAACCTGCGCGCTGGCCGCAGTTACGGCTATTGAAATACAAAGGATGTTACACACTCGTATGATACAAAGAACTTCAAAAGTGAAAAAGTAAAGGGCGTCCCTCACGCCCTCCTTGAAAACTTTGACGCCCTCCTGGTTTAAATGATTCTCGTCATAGAAATTTAAAATATCGTTCATGTTCACGAGATAATTAAAATTGTAGTATTCCGCCTTTTTGGAAAAATAGGCATCGATGTTTTTATTATTTTTGTATTTCTTAAATGCAATGCGTGTTACCGGAGACTGCACCAGAATTAACTCTATTTGTTTCTCTTTGATTAATTTCAAGATATTTTCAAATGCCTTGATTTGATATGGTTTAGGAGTCCAATCGATCATTTCAGCTTTTGCTGCCGCGGCGTTGTTGTATACAAGTTTTTGCTCCACGAATCCACCTGGTACATACCGGTCGTCACCTTTGAGAACTCCTTCTTCGAAGCCTTTGTCTTTATCGAATAGCTGCCTGTAATATCCATACAAGAGCGTATTATATGTCTTGACATTGTTTAATTCTATTGCCATTCTGAATGTTTTGAAATCAATTTTATCGTTCGCAATCAAGTCTACGGACGATTCAACGCCATCACTGGAAAATGTCGAGGGGAAAACTTCATAGATAATTAGCTTGGGATTGAGTGTGTCGAGGTATCGTTCTAATAAAATGTTGGTTTGTATGGGGGTTTGTCCGCTGGACCCAAGGTTAAACGATCTATAGCCACTGTTTTTGAAAATACGTGTATCAAAGCCTCTGTATGCGTGAGATGAACCTAAAAAAAGGATGTCGACATCTTTTGTTTTCTTTAATTCATTGATTCTTGAATACATGTGTCCGTAGGATCCTATGCGGTAGTTCAGGTTCTGATTGAAGGAAGGGGGCATATAATTACCCCAGATTATGATTAACGACCAGTAAACCAGGATCACAAAAATGACAAAGAGAGATATATTGGTTATGAATTTTTTCATATCTCAGAATTGAAAATAAATAAAAGGCGTTTCTGTGGTTTGCATATACATTCCGATTAAGAAGATTATAAAAGCATAACAGCTCCACCTGACCGGTTTCGGCCATGTGTACCCTATTTTTGCTGTAGCGAACAGCTCTTCCCTTTGAAACCATTCCAGCAAGATCATAATTAACAACAGGGGCAAAATATGTGCGGCGCCTGAGCCTTTAGGGGCAGATAGCAAGGATTTTGAAAAAATATGTCCAATATATGAAAATGCCTGACCGATACTATCTGCTCTAAAAAATATCCATGCGAAAACAGCGAGCGCAAAGGTCGTGCCCATCTGGAACAGCTCTTTTATGTTTGGCAATATTCTGCCGTGGGCTACCGTGTCTGTATTCTTTCTATTTTTCCCCAATAGGAGCAAAGGCAGAAAATAAAGAGCGTTGATTAGTCCCCACATGATAAAAGTCCAGTTCGCCCCGTGCCAGAAACCACATATCAAAAAAATAATGAAGGTGTTCCTGACAACGTGAAATTTGGTCCCCCTGTTTCCGCCCAAAGGAATGTATAAATAGTCCCTGAACCAGGTAGTAAGCGATATGTGCCATCGTCGCCAGAATTCGGCAATGTCACGCGAAAAATAAGGTACATTAAAGTTTTGCATCGAAGTAAAACCAAACAAACGGGATGTCCCTATGGCAATATCTGAATAACCTGAAAAGTCGGCATATATCTGGAATGCAAAGTAAATCGCACCTAATACCAGAGTGCCGGCGGGCAATGTTTCGTGGTTCGCAAAAATTTCATTTACGTATATCGCACATTTATCGGCGATCATAATTTTCTTGAGAAATCCCCACAGAATTTGGCGCATGCCCTCGACAGCGTTATGGTATTCAAATGTTCTTTTTACATAGAATTGAGGCAGAAGAGTGGTAGCACGGTCAATGGGTCCCGCCAAAAGTTGCGGAAAAAACCCTACGAAGGAGAAAAATGCGATCATGTCTTTTGTCGCTTCCAATTTCCCCTTATACACGTCAATTGTATAGCCTAAGGCTTTTAAGGTATAAAAACTGATGCCTACAGGCAGAACGATGTTGAGTGTTCTCGCCTGCAAATGGATGCCGATTGAAGCAAATGCACTTATAAAATTGTCGACGAAAAAATTGAAATATTTAAAAACACCCAGCAACCCTATGCTGAAAACACAAGACAGTGAGAGTACCAGCTTTCTACTCTTTATATTTTTATCAGAGGCTAACTTTAATCCTGCGAGATAGTTTATTCCCGAACAAAATATAACCAGGAACAGACATCTCCAGTCCCACCACCCATAAAACAGATAGCTGATGGCAAGAATGAAATAGTTCTGTAGTTTCAGATTCTTCTGAAAGACAAACCAATAGAGCAAAAAAACGATTGGTAAGAATATTAGAAATTCAGTGGAGGTGAATAACATTTATCTAAAGTATAAGTAATGCGGGAAAAGTAAATTATCAATACTATGAAAAACTCATCTCAGGATATTTTAAAGATTTACAAGAACGGGTATTGAAGTGTCTGTCACACACTGCCGATTGCTTTCGCGATAGGGTTAATTGCGTATAAGGAGCGATTACCGAATGATGGGGTGTTCGAAAAGAGAAACCCGGTCCCTTCTTTCGGGGACCGGGCATATGAATAGGCTGCAGCCCTGTTTTTCTTTATATCCTGAACCCGCGAACGGATTCTTCCAGGGAGATTGAGAGGGTGGACAGCTCGAGAGCGGCCTGGGTGACCTGTTCGGCGGTGCCGGACGAGTCCTTGGTTACGTTTGCCACCTGTTCTATGTCTCTCGCGATCTCTTCGGTGGTGGAATTCATCTCTTCTATGGCGGTTGCAATCTGCTGGACCATGGATTGAAGGTTGGCGGAGCTGCCCACGATCTCGTTTAAGGCTTTTCCCGCTTCATTGCTGAGCTCGACACCTGTCTTCACCTTGTCCGACGCCTCGCCCATCGACGCCACCGCCCGGTCTACACCCGACTTAATGGCATTGATCATGCTCCCTATCTCCTGGGTGGACTTGCTGGTCCTCTCGGCGAGCTTCTTGACCTCGTCGGCCACCACGGCGAACCCCCTGCCTGCCTCTCCTGCCCGGGCTGCCTCTATGGCGGCATTGAGGGCAAGGAGGTTGGTCTGGTCGGCGATGTCATTAATCACCAGGACTATCTCTCCTATCTTTTCGGACTGGCCGCCCAGCTCTTTTACCAGATCGGATGATTTATTCACCGTCTTCGCAATCTCTTTCACTTCCTCTACCGATTTATTCACGATCGAATTGCCGTTTTGGGCGGTGCCGACTGTTTCCTTTGCCGAATCCGATATGCTGCCGGCGTTCTTCGCGATATCAAGGGACGTCTGGGACATCTCCTCGGAGGCGGTCGACACCTGGATCGTCCGCTCCACCTGGGCTGATGCGCCCCGTGCGAGCTCTTCGGCGCTGGCGCTCAACTGGTTGCTCGCGGAAGCCACGCTCGCCGCGGATGACTTCACGCCTGTGATGAGGGTCTTCCATTTCTCTACCATGACCTTGAATGCCTGCATCTCGTCACCGAATTCATCCTTTCTGTCAAGGATGATCTCGACGGAAAGATTGCCCTCGGCCAGGGTCTTTGCCACTTCTATATTCTTATGGATGGGAGTGGTAATGCTTTTGGTGATGATCATGCTCGTGGCAACGCAGAGTATTACGGCCACGATGCCGAAGAGGATGAGAATGAACTTTACCTTGCCATTTTCTTTGACAATCTCGCCATATTTTTCTTTGATGGTTTTTTCCTGATAACCGATGATCTCCTTCACGGTCTCGATATTCAACAGGGTGACGGGAACAACCGCACTTTTGTAATGATCCGCGGCCTCTTCGAAATTGCCCGCCTCGAAGGCCTTCAGCAGCTTGCCGCTCGCTTCCTTGCCCCGTACCGTCTGTTCTTTCAGCTTACTGATAAGATCTTTGCCCACCTGATCGGTTTCGATCTTTTCGAGCTTCTCGAGACCTGCCACATAGGCTTTTCTCCTCTCGGCGTTTGCGTCGAGGAGAGATTTATCCTTGCTGTTGACAGCAAGGCCGGTGTTGCCCTGGATGGCCTGTATATTCATAAGGATCGCATTCGCTGCGGATGCCTTTTCAAAATTGACGTTCACGATCTGATTTGCCTTGCTGCCCACGTCGTTCATCGCCATAAGACTGATGATGCATGAGACAAGAATGATGAATGTGAATACTGCGAAAGCCCCCATAAGCCTCTTGCCTATCCGTATGTTCTGCAGGTTCATGCACGTTCTCCTCTTGAAGCCGATTTAGCGGACCGTGACCCCCGAGCATAGCTAAGACCTTACGCAGTTGAACCACTCCGCCTGTATCTATTTTCGGCGTTGCGTATTTTTTCTTAAAGGGGTAAATCGAGACCGGCCGGGATCGAGGAATTACGGTGCGCCGCCGCCGGATCAGGGGCTACTTACAATCCCAGGTGCTCTCCCACGAGGATGACGGTCACCGCCGTCCTGGAAGGCTTCTTCGCAAGGACTGTAAAGATATTGCATATCCTCTGGGGAGAGGAGCAGTCGCCGCACATGCCGGTCTCCGCGCAGGGTGTTTTTAATCCCAGTCTTTTGGCGTTCATGGGGGCTACCCATTCCCGGACCCGCTTTCTCGCTCCATCCAAATTTCGGGTTATTTTATTGAATCCGCACACGAGGATCACCTGCTTCGGCCCGAACGCCATGGCGCCGGTCCGGTTGCCGGTGGCGTCGATATTGAAAAGCTCCCCCTCCTCCGTCACCGCGTTGCTGCTGCTCAAGAAGACGTCGGCAAGCAATATCTTCCGGCGGGTCTGAATGAATTCCTCCATGGACATCTTCTGGGGAGAAGGATTGAGGAGAGTAAAAGAATGTTTTTCCGCCTCCTCGAAGAAGCCGATCTCAGTAAGGGTCATCGATCCGCCCACGCCGACCTTTGAGTTTTCAGGGATCAATCCGATCACCTCGCGGAGGGCTTCCTTTTTCCCCGGCACAATACGGACATCGAAATTGTTCTTTCTGAGCGCCGCCGCGGTCCTCGCCACCTGCAAATCTCCATACCACGCATGAAGCTCCGTCATGGTTATATCCTCCTTATGGGTTACGAGCAGACGCCCGCGGAGCCCGAATCCCTTTCCGCATTTAACGCATCACACTCTTATACCGCATCACACGCCTCTATCTCCGGAAGGACAAACTCTTTTATGGTGAGGTGCACGAACCGTTCGCCCATATCTTCCCTTACCATTGGGGAAGCCACGATGTGTATCCCGGTTGCTTCGGGTACGGGCTCTTTTCCATAGAAGGAGCCCCGCCACGTCCTGTTCGTCCCGTCTATTATCTTCGCAAAACCTTTCACCACTCTCACTTTGGAAGGAGCAAAAAGTAAGTTGGGTCTCGGATTACCCATGCCGTAGGGAGAGGCCCGCTCGATGAACTCGAGGAGCTCCCCTGTCAGCTCCTCGAAAGACGCATGGGTATCGACCCTCGTCTTCTTCTCCCTCTCGATGAAGGCGTCTCCCACCGATTCATCGAAGGCATCCCTGAAGGCAATGAGGTTTTCGCCGAGGAGCGAGATGCCGCACGCGTATTTATGGCCCCCGAACCTCTGCACCAGATGGGCAACCGATTCTATCGCCTTGTGGAGGTCCACACCGTCGCCGCCCCTGCCCGAACCCTTCCACATCCCTTCTACCTCGGTAATCACGATGCATGGCTTCTTGTAGAGCTCGGTCAGCTTTTGTGCGACTATGCCGATAACTCCGATATGCCAGCCTTCTTTAAAGAGGACGATGGAATTTCTCTCCGTGAGATCCCCCCCGTCGATGGTCTCGATGGCCTCTTTCACGATCTCAGCCTCAATTCTCTGCCTTTGCCTGTTCACATCCTGGAGCTGAGCCAGATAGGTCTTTGAAGAAAATTCGTCCTCCGCCAGGAGAAAATCGAGAGCTGTGCCGGGATGGGATACCCTGCCCGCTGCATTGATGCGGGGGATGATGATAAACCCGAGGGTATATTCATCAACGACCGCCCGGGTCACTATCCCGCTTTTGAAAAAGGTCCTGAGCCACATGCGCGGGCTTTTTCTCATCATGGCCATGCCGAACTTGACGATCACCCGGTTGTCGCCCGTGAGGGGGACCATATCGGCGATGGTGCCCAGGGTCACGAGGTCGAGCTCTTTCTTCAGGTTTATCGTGACGTGGAGCATCCCTTTTTTCGAGAGGATTCTCCTGAGGGCCAGGAGAAAAAAGAAGGTGACGCCGCATGCGGCCAGCTCCCGTGTGGGGAAAAGGGCATTCTTCATTTTCGGATTGACGATAGCCCAGGCGGAAGGCAGCTCCTCGCCCGGCTCGTGATGATCGATCACGATCACATCCATCCCGAGCTCCCCCGCCCTCTTTATCTCCTCTATATTCGTGGAGCCGCAGTCGAGACAGACGAGGAGCGTTGCGCCGTCTTCCTTTATCTTTTCCACTGCTTTGAGGTTGAGGCCGTATCCTTCTTTTCTCTCGGGGAGATAGACGGCGGGATTCATGCCCAGGCGGGTGAGAAAATTGACCATGAGGGCAACGGAGGTCACCCCGTCTGCGTCGTAGTCGCCGTAGAGGCAGACCTTCTCATGGGTGCGCACGGCCTCCATCATTCTGGCCACTGCCTTTTCCATATCGGGCAGGAGAAAGGGGTCGGAAAGATCTTCGATCCTCGGATAGAGAAAGGTTTCCACCCTCCCCGGGTCGGTGAAGCCCCGTGAAAAGAGGATTCGTGCGCAGAGATGGCTTATATCGAGTTTGGAGCGGAGCAGCTCGACGATGTCGTTATCGGCTGCCGGAGTCTTCACGATGGGTGCACCCGATTATCGGGTCAAGGTTGGCACATTTCTGACGTGTGAGGTACTCTCCGATACCTTCGACAATTTTCGGTATTGCATAAGGGTCTACAAAAGTGGCGGTCCCCACCTGCACCGCCTTCGCGCCGGCCATGAGAAAGGCGAGGGCATCCGTACTGTCCATGATCCCCCCGGCGCCTATGACAGGGACGGGTACTGCCTTCGATATTTCGAAGACCGCCCTGAGAGCGATCGGTCTCATCACCGGTCCGGAGAGGCCTCCACGAAGGGGCATCCTCATTTGGCTTACGTCCACGACTGCCGCGGGCATGGTGTTAAGGAGGGTAAAACCGTCCGCGCCCCCTTCATGGGCGGCCGATGCGATCTCTCCGATATTTTTCACTTCAGGGGTAAGTTTCGCGATGACCGGTATGGACGTCGCCTCCTTGACCCTCTTCACGATGGCGTAGACCATTTCGGGGTCTTTGCCGAAGCTGATGCCGCCCTTCTTCACGTTCGGGCACGAGAGGTTCATCTCGAGGGCCACAATCAGCTCGTGGGGCTTTATCCGCTCGGCGCATCGTATGTATTCATCGTCGCTGAACCCGAAAAAATTTACGATGATCGGAATTCTGCGGCTCCTGAAGAACGGGAAATAGTGGCCGAAGAACCGCTCGACCCCCACGTTCTGAAGCCCGATGCTGTTGATCATCCCGTATTGCTGGTCCCATATCCTGGGAAGGGGGTTGCCGTGGTGGGGCTCTAAAGAGAGCCCCTTGGTCACGTAGGCGCCCATGGTCTCGACCGGCCATAAGGGCTCGATCTCCTTCCCGTAGCCCAGGGTCCCCGAGGCGTTCATCACCGGGTTCTTCAGGGTTTTGCCGAAAAGCTCTATAGACGTATTTGCCATAGGTCGAATACAGGTCCTTCCTTACAGACCCTTTTGAAAGGCTCTGTTTCGTCGATTGTTTCTCTTACGCATCCGAAGCAGAGGCCGAGACCGCACGCCATCCGCTCTTCCACCAGGACCTGACAGGGTATCCGCTCCTCCATGATCCGCTTCTTGAGACCTGTCAGCATCGCTTCCGGCCCGCAGGCAAAGATTTCGCTGTTTCCCTTGAGCGACTTGAGCTGACTATCCAGAAGATCGACCACGGTGCCTTCCAACCCATAGGAGCCGTCCATGGTGGATACCATGGGCTTTAAAGGGGCCAGGTCTTCGATGATGGGCAGCTCTTCTTTTGTCCCGCATCCGAAAAGGATGAGGGCCTTCTGCCCCAGGGTTTCGATGAGGCTGTGGACCCCGGCGATGCCTATGCCTCCGGCGACCACAATATAATGGTCTCGCGGGCCGATATGAAAGCCTTTCCCAAGGGGGCCGAGGACTGCGACAGGCTCATTTTCCTTCGCCCGGGCGAGCCTCTCCGTGCCTTTTCCCACCACCCTGTACATGAGGGTGAGCTTCTCTTTCTCGTAACGGTATATTCCGAAAGGCCTCCTCAGGAATACTTCCGTCCCCGGTATGCGAAGCATGATGAATTGTCCCGGTTTCGGGCGGGTCAGGGCCCCCCGTAGTCTTATCTCCATCAGGAAATAGCCGGGCGCGACCATCCTGTTTGACTCGATCCGTCCTTCCCTATCATTCATCTCTTATCCATTTCCCGAAAGAAGGTGCATCACAAGGGCATCCTCATTGGTGTCGGTATAGTATTTTTTCCTTTTTCCCACTGCCACAAAGCCGAATTTCCGGTAAAGCCTGATGGCATCCAGATTGCCTTCCCTCACTTCCAGATAAAATTGGGTGATCCCCTGTTTCTTGAGGATGTCCACCACCCGCCCCATCAAGGCGGCGCCGTATCCTTTCTTTCTCCGGTCCGGATGGATCGCCACGTTGAGAATATGGGCTTCGTCTTCCACCGTATAAAGGCACATATAACCGACGACCCGCTCATTGACGGTAATGACGAAATTGGCGGCGATCAAGGAAAAGAGCGCCTCTTCGAAAAGCCGTCTCGTCCATGGCAGCCCGAAAGAGAGTCTCTCGATAAGGAGCACACGATCGAGGTCCGATGCCGTCATCGCCCGCACGTCGTATTCATTTTCATTCGCCAGCTCCGAGGCCCCGGCCAGCTCATTCTCGCTATTGACGTTAAGGAAGACGGACCGGCCGCGGTGGATAAACATGGGATCTTCTCCCAGCTCCTTCACGTTGAGGGACGGGAAAAGGGCGGGGATCTTGAACCGCTTCTCCCAGATGGCCGTGAGAAAGGGCCTGATGCACGACTTGCCATAAATTGCATGAAGTGCTTCCCATCCGAGGGGGACCCGGGGGATAATCACATCCTCTCCATTGACCTGCCGGACCATGTATGAGAGCGCTTCTTCACTCACATTGGGCATGTCGCAACCCAGGACGAAGACATAGGCAGTAGGCGCATAGATGAGGGCGGAGGAGATGCCCACGATAGCGCCTTTCACGGGGATCACATCGGGCAGCACGGGCGCGTCGATCCCTTCGAATCCTTCGTGACGGCTCGATATGATCATGAGAGAATCGAAGACCCGTCTCGCAGTCTCGTAGACATGGCGCACGAGGGTCCTGGACCCAAGGGCGAGTGTCGCCTTGTCCCTTCCCATCCTCCTGCTTTCGCCTCCGGCGAGTATGGCGCACGAAATTTCCATAACTACCAGTTTTTACCATCTTTTCACGAGTGAGTAAAGGACGATCTCGGAGGAGGAGACTATCCCGTCCCGGCGGGGCATGGTATAATCGGAGGAATTCACATGAAGATACCCCTTCCCATAATCGATGGTATCGGGCCGAGCCGTCTCAAGCTTTCCGGAGCCCTCCCCAGGACCGTAATGGAGTACCTGGAAAAACGGTTTCCCCACGTGGAGTCCGCGGCCTGGCAGTCCCGAATGGCCGGGGGAGAGGTGGTGGACGAAGCAGGGTCCCCGCTCCGCCCGGAGAGCCCCTGCCGGGAGGGCAGCTTTATCTTTTATTACCGCGAGCCGGCAGAGGAGATTCCCATTCCCTTCGAGGAAGGGGTCCTTTACTGCGACGATCATATCCTTGCGGCGGACAAGCCCCATTTTCTTCCCGTCATGCCTTCAGGCAGATTCCTCCGGGAGACCCTTCTCGTGCGCCTGAGAAAGCGCCTCCGCCTGGAGCATCTCGCCCCTCTCCATCGCATCGACCGGGAGACGGCCGGGGTGGTGATATTTTCCCATAATCCCGAGACCAGGGGGAGATACGCCGACCTTTTCCGCACCCATGAGGTGCGAAAGGTGTATGAGGCCTTCGCCCCGGCTTCGGGGGCAGGACCTTTCCCCATAACCCGCCGGAGCCGCATCGTGCCGGGAGAGCCTTTCTTTCGCATGAAGGAGGTCGACGGGGCCTTTAATACAGAAACGCGTATAGAGGTTATAGAGACCACGGGGGAAATGTCCCGCTACCGCCTGATGCCGGTTACGGGAAGGAAGCATCAGTTGCGGGTGCACCTCGCCGGTCTCGGCATCCCTATGATACACGATCGCCTTTATCCCGAACTCCGCGCCCGTGAGGCCTATGATTTCTCATTGCCCCTCAAGCTATTGGCCAAAGAAATATCCTTCCGGGATCCGATTACGGGGCTGAGGCGGTCTTTCGAGAGCGGAAGGGATATATTTCCAGGAGATTGAGGCCCCATTCTTATCCTCTCCGGCAAGATCCGGTCCTACACCAGGGCGTCGATTGCCTCTTATCCGGCCACACGCTTTCCCATCTCGTACGCCTTCTCACAGTCGAGGGGGAAGACTTCTTTTCGCCTTTTTGCTTTCAGGCCGGGATTGAACCGGGGAGCATATATCTTTGAATAGTCTTCGAATTGATACGTATCGTAGCTCATGAGCGATTCCGACGCACCGAAAATAGTTCTCAGGATCATTTCATTGAGGTCGATGTGGTGGTGAAAGCCGCGCTCCTTCGCCAGCTCTTCGGTGGCGCCCAGGGTGTAGATGAAACAGGTCCCGATCTTTCGCGGAAAAAGGGTTCCGGGAGGATCGGTATAGGTGCTGTAGGGAAAGAAGAGGCGCTCCATAAAGGAACGCATCTCGCCGGTTACCGTGCCGTAATAGATGGGAGAGCCGAGAACCAGGCCATCCGCCTGCCCTACCTTTTCCAGAAGCGGGGTAAGGCCGTCCCTCATGGCGCATTTGCCATAGCTCGGCCCGCCGATGGTCTTGCAGGCGAAACAGCTTATGCACCCCCTGTAACTTAGATCATAGAGATGGAAAAGCCCGGTCTCTGCCCCACGCGATGCCGCCCCGTCCAGGGCCTTCTGCACGAGGGTCGCCGTATTCCAATTCTTGCGGGGGCTCCCGTTAATACCGATAATATTCATGGTGGTTTTCCTCCTTCGCGTTCTTCCTACCAATATAGCAGTCGGAAAGGTGGAGGGCAACAGGGGTTCCTTCTCTCCTTGATGACGGGATAAAACTCACATGAAACGCTCTTTGCAATTCGTGCTTGAATTGGAAGAGCGGTTCAGGCAGAATTGACTGGCATGCAAAGGCGGACACCAGGTTACCAGAAGCCGATTTATGACGCAACGTGGCCGGGGGTGCCGAGGTTGTTCGACTAATAGAGATGCGTATTTTTTTACGACGTGGAGGAAATCGGTATGACCTTTGAAGACTGCGTCCGGCACATGGAGAAGACCCCGGTCGGCTTCCTTGCCACGGTGGAAGGCGAAAAGCCCCACGTGCGCCCCATGACCGTGTGGCGTGCGGACCAAAGGGGGATCTACTTCTACACTTCGAGAGTGAAGCCCCTCGTTTCACAGCTGTCGACAAACCCTCACGTGGAAATAGCGTTCCATGAACCGGGCGTTGCCCCTGATGTGGGCACGGTCCTTCGCATTGCCGGCCGGATGGAGGTCGTGGAAGATATGAAGATACGCCAAAGGCTCTACGAAACCTTCACCTGGCTGAAAGAGATAGGCACGGGAACCCCTGACTCACCGACAATCGCGGTCTTCAGGATATCCTCCGGATCGTTCAATTTCTGGAGGTGGGAACACAACCTTAATCCCGGGCCGTGGGTTCCCTTTCCATAGGCGTGACCTCTTCATGCGGTATCATGGCCTGCTCATATGTCCCTTTCCCGGGCCAGGATTATGCTACCCCTTGGCCCAAAAGTGTGATATATTTAGAAAATTCGGGCAACCGGCTTAATTTTTTCCGATGGGACGCATGAAAAAAATCCTCACCATAGCGGGTTATGATCCCTCTTCGGGGGCAGGGATAACCAGGGACCTCGATGTCTTCTTCTCCCTGGGGCTCCACGGGCTCTCCGCCCTCACCGCTGCAGTGATTCAGGGACCCTCAGGCGTTTCGGCCGTTTTCCCTACGCCCCCGGAGCGGTTCGCTTCCATGCTCGAAGCGGCGTGCACGGGTGTGGACATCGATGCGATCAAAATAGGCGTAGTCTGGGATGAGGCTTTAGGGAAGGAAATTACCTCCTTTGTCGCCGCCCGGCCGGGAGTCCCTGTAGTTATCGACCCCGTCTCCCTCGCGAAAAACAGCGTGCCCCTCATCACACAAGAAGGGCTTCTCTACCTCATGAACGCCCTCTTCCCCTTGGCGGGCGCAATAACGCCCAATATCGATGAAGCTTCCGCAATTACAGGTTTGAACATCACGGGCCCCGACGATATGAAAGAGGCCGCCCGCGCGATTCATGCCATGGGTCCCGGGGCGGTAGTCATAAAAGGCGGCCACCTCGAAGGCGCCCCCGTCGATCTCCTCTTTGACGGCAGGGACTATCTCTTCCACACAAAAAGGCGAATCGACAAAAATGTCCACGGTACGGGCTGCATGTTTTCGTCCGCCCTTGCCTCTTTTCTCGCCCATGGTTATCCTGTCACAGAGGCTTTTTTCGCCACCCAGGAATTTATGACTTCCATGTTGAATGAAAGCTACCGGATAGATGAGAAAGGGTACTTCTACAGCGCCTCGGCCATTCCCGCGGGGCGAAAGGCCGGCCGCCTGGAGGCACTCTCCTCCCTCAGGAAGGCAGGGACCGCCCTGGCCCGTCTCCACCTACCGGACCTCGTGCCGGAGAGCCAGCTCGATATAGGATATGCGGTCATGGGCGCGGCAGGGACCGAGGACGTTGCCTCCTTCCCCGGCAGGATAGGCAGTCTCCAGGGAGAACTATTCGTAAAAAGCGAGCCTGCCTTCGAGACGTCCTCCCCTGTGGACCGGATGATCCTTTCCTTTATGAAGTGTTATCCTTTCATGAGATCGGGAATGAATCTGAAATTCCGTGGAGAGACAGTGCAAAAGGCGGTAAAAAATGGCATGACGACGGTCTTATTGGAAATGGACGGCGTGGTGGACGGGAGCGTGGACGGAATTGGGGAAGCCTTTGATTCCCTCGTCGAGAGGGCATCACTGAATACCAAAAACCCGCCCGATATTATTTATGATAAAGGGTCTGCAGGCAAGGAGCCCATGATCAGGCTTTTTGCGAGAAACCCGGAAGAACTTATTAAAAAGATGGAGATAATAGGAAGATGAAGAACCAACTGGTCGCTGCAAGGGAAGGAAAGATTACGGAGGAGATGGAGCGCGTGGCCCGCGATGAGGGGATAGACGCGGAGGCGCTGAGGATTTCGATTGCCGAAGGAAAGGCGACCGTCCTTGCCAACAACAGGCACCGCGATTTTACCCCGAAGGGAGTGGGCAAGGGGTTGAGCGTAAAGGTCAATGCCAATATGGGCACTTCCTCCGAAATGGTCGACATCGATGAAGAACTTGAAAAATTGCGCATGGCGGTCAAAGCGGGGGCCGACGCGGTCATGGACCTCTCGACCGGGGGCGATCTCGATGAGATACGGAAAATACTGATCGCCCACGCGGGTATCCCGCTGGGTACGGTGCCTATCTATCAGGCAGCCGTGGAAGCGGTAAAGAAGAGGAAGGCAATCGTCAATATGACGGCGGACGACCTTTTCGACGTAATCGAAAAACATGGGGTAGACGGGGTCGATTTCGTCACCGTCCACTGCGGCGTGACCCAGAGCTCTCTCGAAAGATTGCGAAAACAGGGGCGGGTCACCGACATCGTGAGCCGGGGAGGCGCATTTCTCGCGGAATGGATGATCGTGAACAAAAAGGAAAACCCCCTCTACGAGCAGTACGACAGGCTCATCGCCATTGCCAAGAAATATGATATGACCCTGAGCCTCGGAGACGGCTTGAGGCCGGGCTGCATCGCAGATGCGACGGACAGGGCCCAGGTGGAAGAGCTCATCATCCTCGGCGAATTGGCGGCTGAGGCGATCAGGAACGACGTGCAGGTCATGGTTGAAGGCCCGGGACACGTACCCCTCAATCTCGTGGAGACGAATATGGTCCTTCAGAAGGCCCTGTGCAACGGTGCGCCTTTTTATGTACTCGGACCGATCGTCACAGATATCGCTCCCGGCTACGACCACATCACGTCCGCAATCGGCGGAGCGCTGGCAGGCTATTACGGGGCGGATTTTCTTTGCTACGTGACGCCTTCGGAACACTTGGGTCTTCCCGCACCGAAAGATGTATGGGACGGGGTTATGGTGTGCAAGATCGCGGCCCATGCCGCGGACATTGCGAGGGGTAATCCGAAAGCCCTTGCACGGGACCGGACCATGTCCACCTTCCGCAAAGCACTGGACTGGGAGGGGCAGACATCCTGCGCCATCGATCCGGACAAAATCCGGGACTTCAGGAAAGAGCGCAATCTGGAAAATAACGTGTGCAGCATGTGCGGAGAATTCTGCTCCATGAAAATAATAAAGGACTATTTCAAGAAATAGCACTATGATGCCCCGCGAGGCCGAATGGCCGGTCTATATCTATACCGTCTCCGAGCTCTCTTCACGGATCAGGCAGACGATAAACAGCCAATTCCGCGACCTCCTCGTGGAGGGAGAGATCTCGAATTTCAAGCTCTACCCTTCGGGCCACCTCTATTTCACCCTTAAAGACGACCAGGCCACCATAAAGGCGGTGGTCTTCAACTTCCGCTCCAAATATTCGGCCGAGACCATGAAGGAAGGCACGGCCATCATCTGCAGAGGCAGGGTTGACGTGTACGAAAAAAGGGGCGAGTACCGTCTCCTGGTCGATGTGATCGAGGTAAAAGGCGTCGGCCTTCTGCAGCTCAAGTTCCAGATGCTCAAGGAAAAGCTCTTTCAGGAAGGCCTTTTCGCGCCTGAGATAAAAAAGCCCCTTCCCTTCCTGCCCCAAAAGATCGGTATCGTCACCTCCCCTGCGGGCGCGGTGGTGAGGGACATGCTGAAGGTGATCTTCGGAAAATTCGAAAATATGTGCGTTCTCATATATCCCGTGAAGGTGCAGGGAGACGAGGCGTGTTACGAGATCGCCGAGGGCATAGAATGTCTCAACGCCATGGAAGAAGTGGACGTCATCATCGTGGGCCGGGGAGGAGGCTCCATCGAAGACCTTGCCCCCTTCAATGAGGAGATGGTGGCGAGGGCCATCCACAAATCAGTGATACCCATAGTCTCCGCAGTGGGTCATGAGATCGATTTCACCATCGCCGATTTCGCCGCGGACGTAAGGGCACCTACACCCACCGCCGCGGCAGATCTCGTGGTAAAAGATAAAAGGGAGCTCCAGGCGTTCCTTTCCGAAACCGAGGAGCGGCTGCAGAGGGGGATGAAAAACCTTCTTGAACGCTCGAAACTCCTCCTTTATCAGGGCATGATGCATCTGAGGGAACAGAAGGATTTCATGGTTGATTCACGGATGTACCTGGACGAGATCACGAGCAACCTCATCCACGGATTCGATTCATATTTCAGGGAAACGAAGAGCCGGGTCGATTCCCTCGCCCAGCGCCTCGAAGACCTCAATCCCCATAATATATTGAAGCGCGGCTATAGTATTACGGCACGGGAGGAGACGGGGGAAGTGGTGACCGATCCCGCTCAGGTGGGCCCGGGCGAGAGGCTTCTCGTCACCCTCCATAAAGGCGAGTTGAGTGTAGAAGTACTTTAGAATTCCGCCCGCTCCTGATATTTTCGAAGCAAAACTCTTGCCTCAGATACCCATATTCGCGAGCATCACGGAAATACGGTTCACGAGCTCCACGAGATTGGGATGGGAGCTTTCGATTCCCTCTACGGAAGATGCGAGCCCTTTGACCGAGAGTTGAAGAAGTTCCGGGTTCTGGTCCTGCCGTGTCGCCTCATGAGCTGAAACTTTGGCAAAACCGGCGATGCTCTCCGCATGGTCGGCATGGGTCTTTGAGAGCTCGGCTACCTCTGTTTTAAGCTGGGCGAGAAGCTCGACAAGCTCCGCCGCGTTCTTATCCTGAGCTCCTTTTGGCTGCCCTGATTTTTTTATTCTGGTTTCGATCTTTTTGATGGTTTCTTCGATCATGCTCCCCTTCCCGTTCTTATCCCCCTAAGGGAGATGGATGCCCGTTAATCCGGGATTTCTTATATTCTTTTATTATTATCGGGACTCAAGAGAAAAAGATCAACCCCTCTCCCATACCTTTTTCCCGCCTCGCGCCCCGCCTCCTTAAAATGCGGCGGAAAGGGTGATCCCCATAAGGGGCGCGGTCGAATAGCTCGTGCTGTCGATCCTGTTCCCCGCCCGGTCTTCCACTCTTATTTTACCGGCAAAAGCCGCTCCGCCATATGCGTGGAGCCTGATATCCTTGCCGAACCTCCTTGAAAGGCTGAGATAGACGGGCGCAGAAGTGGTCTGGCCGATGCCGCTCGGCACGGGCCCATTTGCGTCGAGCCGAAAACGATATGAGCGATACCCCCCGCCGAGAGCCACTTCCCAATTACTGTCAAGGGAGTATCCCAGCTCGATTCCGGCAGGTCCGGCGGGCCCCAGCCTGAAGGGGTTTACCAGATGAAGGCGGTCAGTAATATTCCAGTTCACGATAAGGCTGCGGAAAAAGGCGGTCTCCTCCAGTCGGTAAAATGCCCCCGCGCCGAACCCTATGGTAAAGTCCTTGCTGGAGGAGTAACTGGCGCCGAGCGCCCCTCCGTAGAGAAGTGACTTACCCGCGTCAGCCCCGGTTTCCCCGGCAAATTGTCCCATGGGAGCGAAAAAAAGGTTCCACCGAGGATTCACGCTATAGACGAACCGGCCCGTGATTCCCGCCCGATGTATCTTGTTCCACGGGTCGGCCACGGCAAAAGAGGTAAGCCGCGTGAAATTGTAGTCGTCAAATTCATAGCTTAAGCCAAGGCCCAGATGGAGTCTTTCCCGCAGGGGGATCCGCACATTGGCAGCCACGGAATATCTCGATACGGTGATGTCGCCGCCCCCGCTCACATGGGTTTTCGGCTGAAAAACGGGGGCCACGTCCATCGAAACGGTCGTGCCGCTTATGCTGACCGGACTCCCCAGTAACTCGGCAGACAGATCAACAGGGACGATGACTGCGGCGGTGAGGAAACAGAAGAAGAGACCGGGAATAAGGCGGAGCAGGGTAAAGCCATTGGGGAGAGGGTGGGAATGTCCGATTTTCATTAGTTGCCCCTGGCGAGAATTATAGTTTCTATGATCGATCTATTCTAGCATAGGGAAAAGCGATTTTCCATGTTCGATGACGCAAAAAGCTGAGAAATGTTAACGCGGAGGTGGTCCGGGCGGTCTGTTATGAGTCAGCCACTCCTTTGCCGCCTCAATCTCTTCAAAGGTCTGCACGTAATGGTACCCGTTGTTTCTGCAGATGGTTTCAAAAAAGCGAAAATCATCATAATATTTACGGTCGGGCGGTGTCACCACGGCGACCATGGTCGCGCGGGGAATACCCATGGATGCATAATATTCAGGCAGATCGTAGATCTCGTGAGTCTCCATGGCCGGCTCGGCTTCCCGGGCGTCCGCAAGGAATCGGAATACCCTGTGCTCCAGGGCCAGCTTGTATCCCTGCTCGTGTGCCGCGGTAATTTCCTTGAAATTGATCTTGCCGCGGCATGTTGCCAATATCAGTCCATCGGCGGGCACAAAAACGATTCTTATGGCCATCCCGGTGTTCTCCGCAAGGCCCTTCCGCCATATTTGAAGGATATGCCCAAAACTGCCGGCCTTGCCTCAAGGATCGTTACACGGCCCTCACAATTCAAAAACTCCATTGCCTTTTTCCCGGGAGCTAAGCCATCGCCCTGCTTGGTCCCGACATATTTTCACCGCTTTCATCCTGTTATGCAACAAAAAAAGGGCATTTGGCTGATTTGGCGCGATCCGTCGGGTTGACTCTCCCCTACCCCTGTGTTAGCATGGATTTATGGAAAAGAGGACGGTTATGGAATTTCATATTTCACGTAAAGCGCGGGAGCGCTATCAGTTCGATGAATCCATATTTTCCTTTAGCGGCAACGTAATTTTCGCGGATTTCCGAGCTGCCCGGGTATTCGCCCAGAAAATGAATCGCCACAGAGACCTCAAGAAAACACCGGAAAAAGCGGTGAAGCCGGGACATATCACGGCAATGGGCCTCATCGACGAGACGATGCATTATATCGTCGCGAGGTACAGGCGCGAGGTAAATAAGAATGTCATGGCCGAAGTCCTGGAAGCGCTTTCCTCCTCACTCGGAAAAGATGAGCTGGACAAGGCGCTGCGTGCCTTTAGTGATGAATTTCCCCCTGTCGCAGTCTACCGGGGAGAGATAAGCCTCGACGTATATATGGCGGGCGCCACGGAAGGCGTCCCCAATCGGGAGATCGCCCTGGAAGAGATGCTCCTGCTGTGGCTTGCGAATATGAATCCTGCCTTCGCCCCCTTCATGGAGCTTTTCGACGATACGACTCTGACAAAAACCACCGTCTATCCTCACATTATCTCAGGTATCAGAAAATACTTCGATTCCCAACCCGGTTTTGGGCCGGAAGGGCAACACCTGGTGGATATGCTGAGGGCGCCGGCAATTAACTCGCCCGATTCCCTTTCCGGACAACTTGAATATATTAAAAAACATTGGGGCGTCATCCTCGGTAACTTTCTCCGCCGGATCCTGAAATCACTCGATATTTTCCGGGAGGAAGAGAAACTGACCTTTTCCGGCCCCGGCCGGCCTCCGGTTATCAATTACAGGGCCAGGGCGGCGGCAATCGAGCACGAATCCGAAGAGTTCAGTCCCGACAAGGACTGGATGCCGCGCCTCGTGCTCATGGCAAAAAATATCTACGTATGGCTCGATCAGCTCTCCAGGCAGTATGGCAGGTCCATCTCGAAACTCGATGAAATTCCCGATGCGGAGCTGGACTCATTGCAGTATCGCGGGTTTTCCGGCCTGTGGCTCATAGGCGTCTGGGAAAGGAGCCCCTCCTCTTCAAAAATCAAACAACTTTGCGGAAACCCCGAGGCGGTCCCTTCCGCCTATTCACTCTACGATTATACGATCGCCACCGACCTGGGAGGAGAAGAGGGTTACGGTAACCTGCGTGACCGGGCATGGCTCCGTAATATCCGCCTGGCGAGCGACATGGTCCCGAATCATGTGGGCATCTATTCGAAATGGACGGTGGAGCACCCGGACTGGTTCGTATCCCTCGATTACAGCCCTTTTCCCTGGTATACTTTTCAGGGCCCGGACCTTTCCCAGGACGACTCGGTAGGCATTTTCGTGGAGGACCATTACTACAACCGCAGCGATGCAGCCGTTGTCTTCAAACGGGTGGACCGGCGTACCGGCGCCGAATCATATGTATACCACGGCAATGACGGGACAAGCATGCCCTGGAACGATACCGCCCAACTGAATTATCTGAATCCTGCGGTCCGGGAGGCAATGATCCGCACCATAATTCATGTGGCGAAAAAATTCCCCGTCATCCGCTTCGACGCCGCCATGACGCTCACAAAGCGCCACTACCAGCGGCTCTGGTTTCCGGAACCCGGCTCGGGCGGCGCGATCCCCACAAGGGCTGAATTCGGACTTACAAAGGAAGAATTCAATGATGCCATGCCCAAAGAATTTTGGAGAGAGGTCGTCGACCGAGTGGCAGCGGAGGCGCCCGATACCCTCCTCCTCGCCGAGGCATTCTGGCTTCTCGAAGGCTATTTCGTTCGTACTCTCGGCATGCACCGCGTCTACAACAGCGCCTTTATGAACATGATACGGGATGAGGAGAATGCGTCGTACCGGCAGGTAATAAAAAACACTCTCGAATTCGACCCGGAGGTCTTGCGCCGCTTCGTGAATTTCATGAATAACCCCGATGAGCGGACCGCGGTGGACCAATTCGGCAAGGAGGGCAAATATTTCGGCGCCTGTCTTCTCATGATCACCATGCCGGGATTACCTATGTTCGGCCACGGGCAGGTCGAAGGATTCGAGGAAAAGTACGGGATGGAATACCGACGCGCCTATTGGGATGAAACGCCGGACCGGGGTCTCGTGGAAAGGCATGAGAGGGAAATTTTTCCTCTTCTCCACCTGAGGCACCTCTTTGCAGGGGTGGAGCATTTCCTCCTCTATGATTTCTTCACTCTCGACGGCGGAGTCAATGAAGATGTATTCGCCTATTCGAACCGATATGGGAACGACCGTTCTCTTGTAGTGTATCACAATAAATATGCCGATACCTCGGGTTGGATCAGGACCTCCGTGGCCTACTCCGTAAAATCAGGCCAGGGCGAAAACCGCACTCTCGTGCAGAAGACTGTGGGGGAAGGCCTTTCTTTGAGCCACGATGACCGGGCCTTCACGATTTTCAGAGACCATATGTCCAATCTCTTCTTTCTGAGGTCGAACCGCGAGATTCACGAGAAAGGTCTTTACACCGAGCTCGGGGCCTACGGCACTCATGTGTTCCTCGATTTTCGGGAGATGAGGGATAACGAATGGGACCATTATGCCCGGCTCGCCTCTCATCTCGCGGGGAGAGGGGTTCTCGACCCGGATTATGCCCTCCGGGAGATGCTCCTTCAGCCCCTACTCAACTGCTTCAAAGAGCTCGTCAATGCGGACCTCTTCCAAAAGCTATGGAATGCCTCGTCCCGGACCCGGCCTCCTTCCGGCGATGGGATCGGAGTACTCCTCGATGATACTCTGGGTAAAGCGGCCAGGCTCCTCCGGGAGGTGAAGGCATATCGCGGCGCCCCTGGCGATGAAACCGAGGAGACGAGAGCAACGGGAAGGGCCCTTGAGACATTGGTCCGGTCCCCTTTACGCTCGCGAAAACAGAAGGTGAAATCGGATAGTACGGCCTCCGAAGAAAAGGCTTACCCTTCGTTTCTCAACGGCCGTGACAACCCCCGGCCGTTTTATACGCTCCTTGCATGGATTTTTGCGCGACTCCTCAGCGACGAAGATATTCCCCCTGATCTTAGCCCCGACAATCGACCGAATCTGATCGATTTGAGCTTTTTTACCCCTGTCATGACCGGGGTATTCCAGGACCTCGGCATGGAGTATGAGACGGCCGAGCGGACCTCCCGTGTAATCGCACTCCTCCTCGTCCATGACGATCTCCTGGCCCCCTCCGCAGGGACATCTCTCGACGACAGGCTCGCTGCCCTTTTCGAAGACCCCGAGGCTCGATTATTTCTCGGAGTCAATGAATACGAAGGGGTGTTCTGGTATAGCAGGGAAGGCTTACGGGAATTTCTATCCGCTTCCCTCAAGGTGGAGGTTTTCCGGGAGCTTACTGCCGACGGGAAAGAAGCCGGAAGAGGAAAGGCCGGGCTCGAGGCCTGCGAACGGCTGGTCGAGAGGCTGATCAGGATATCCGAGCGGTCGGGCTACAGAGTGGAGACTCTTCTCGGTATGGTGAGGGACGGAGGAGAGGTCTGATGGCAAGGGCCGCAGCACAACAGCGTGAAGGGGAGGGAAATATCTATGCCTCCATCCCTCATTCCATGAAAGAGGAGCTCCTCGAAATACTTCTGGAAACGAAGGGGTTCAGACTCGAGAGGATCGTCTCCGATGGGCATGCTACGCCGGCAGACACATGGTACGATCAGAATACCGCCGAATGGGTCGTCCTCCTTAAAGGCAAAGCCGGTCTTCTCTTTGAAGGGGAGCCCGAGGCAAGAGAGATGAATCCGGGAGATTACATCCTTATCCCTGCCCATAAGAAACATCGGGTCGAGTGGACGGATCCGTTGACCCGGGCGGTATGGCTCGCGTTCCACTATACTCCTTAGGTAAAATATTATATAGTTGTACGTTACAGACTTGAGGTTTTGCCCGGGCCTGAAGAAGCGAACAGCTTCTCCCGTCCCAAGGAAGAAGTCTTTTAGAGGATCTATGGCCACCAAGGAACAGGCATCACTTTTCGCAATACTCTCCGCTCTCGTTCTGGCCTTGTGCAAATTCGGTACGGGGCTCATCTCCGGTTCCATGACCGTCATATCCTCCGGCCTTGACAGCCTCCTTGACGCGCTCATGTCCCTCATGAACCTCATCACCATCCGGAAGGCTTCAAAACCCGCGGACCGGGAGCATCAATACGGCCACGGCAGGCTCGAAGACCTGGCCGCCGTGATCCAATCCTCGGTGATCATCGCCACGGGCGGGGCAATTCTCTACAAGGCAGTAGACAAACTCCTCCACAAAGGCACAATCTCATATTCGGGTGTCGATCTCGGAGTAATGGTCCTCTCCCTCCTCTTCAGTATCGCCGTATCCCGGGTACTGAAAAAGGTGGGCACCAGGACCGGCTCCCAGACTTTGATGGCCGATGCGCTTCATTATACGAGTGACCTCTATTCGAACACTGCCGCAATAGGGGCCATCATCGTGACTTATTTTACCGGCATCACCTCCTTCGATTTCCTCTTTTCCGTAATAATCGGTCTTATCATAATTGTTTCCGCAATAAAGATACTCCGAAGAGGCATTGCCGGCCTCATTGACACCAGGATCCCCCAGAAGGTGGAGATGAAGATCAGGTTTATCATTGAAAAGACTCCCTATCCCTGTGCCGGTTACCATAAATTGAGAAGCCGTCTCGCCGGGAGTACCAAGTACATTGATTTCCACCTCCTCATCTGCAGAGATGCGGGTATAGAGACGGCCCACGAGCTGGCAAGTAATGTGGAGCGAGAGATAGTGGATGCGATCAAGCCGATTGACGTGGTGATACATATAGAGCCATGCGTCATCGAATGCGATCTCACTGAAATGACATGCAGGATCAGGCAGCATCAGGGTGCCGTGGCTGCGCCTTGAAGGGCCGGGAGCAGGCAGGAGCGCGCCCTTTCCTATCGTTTGTTTTATAATGGGTACATTCTTTTCTTTTTTCTTCTTTTATAATGAATCGTTACAAAATTATATTTTAATAGAAAATAACAGGTCATCGTTGACAGTCCTTCGTGATCACGATATGATTTCAGAATCATAATAAGGAGGCGCAAATATGGAGCTATTGAAAGCAATACACGAGAGAAGAAGCGTGAGGAAGTATAAGGCGGATCCTGTTCCCGACGAGATTATCAGGGAAATCCTCGAAGCGGCCAGGCAGGCGCCTTCCTGGGCGAATACCCAGGTTTCGCGGTATATTGTGGTAAAGGAGCAGACCGTCAAAAATGCGCTCCAGGATACGCTGACGCCCAATAATCCCTCGCGGGCCGCGATCGTGGATGCCCCATGTGTGATATGCGTCATTGCAAAAACCGGCATGGCCGGATATTATAAAGGACAACCCTCGACCAACAAGGGAGACTGGTTCATGTTCGATGCGGGCATCGCCATGGAGCACATCGTCCTTGCCGCCTGGAGCTTCGGCTTGGGAACGGTGCACGTGGGGAATTTCGATGCCGCGAAAGCCGAGGAAGCACTGAAAATACCGGAGGGGTTCAGCATTGTGGAAATGACGCCCCTCGGATATTTTGACGAAATACCAAAAGCCGTACCGAGAAGGGCCCTTAAAGAAAGCGCATTTCTCAATGCCTATGGTACACCCTACGGGGAATAGATAAAGGAGCACGAAGACCTTCGCACCCCAACGGGTAAGGCAGGTCCATGAAGACAATGGCAGGCCCTCAAATAAAAGATCCTACGTCCTTCGACCGGCTTCTCTTTGCGGGCCTTTCTGATAAGGAGATTATCTCCCTCTACAATGCAGGCGCCCTGCGGACACTCGAGCCCCTCGAATATCTCGTTCGGGAAGGTGAAGTGGATCCGTCCACCTACCTTATCACTGGAGGCTCTTTAAAACTCCTGCGCAAGGCTCCGGGAGGAGGGGGCGACGTCACTATAGCAATCCTTCATAAAGGCGCCTGGCTTGGAAATGGCCCGGATGCCGAAGGGGCAGGCAATCCTTTCTCCATTCTTTCGCCGGAACACACCACCATCCTTTCCCTTGAACAATCATCGTTCCAGATGCTGGGCACCCGTTTAAAGTCCTTCCTCCGCGGCGCATTGGCGGCCTCCGCTGCCCGTATGCAGGCTCATCTGTCCGATGAATGGGCCGCGTGGGTCCGGAAGTCCGATGCCCTCACCTCTTTCTTCACCCATCTGCAGGAGGAGGCAGAGGAGGATTATCCCAAGATAGAGATAATTCAGGACCTTCTCCGTGGATTTCCGCGCCTCCCTCTTTTTGTGGACAAGCTCACCTCCATGCTCCTGAGCGATACGGTATCGACCGCCGAAGTAGTGGAATATGCGAAGACGGACCCTTCGATCGTGAGCACGACCCTCAGGAGGATCAACTCTCCTTACTATAACCTACGGGAAAAGATCACGGAATTCCATCGGGCGATCATGCTTCTCGGCTTCAACCAGATCTACCAGATCGCCCTCGAGGAATGTGTGTTCGAGCTTTTCCCGAAAAGTTTCAAGACAAAAGAGTTCCATCTCCACAGCATTCTCATCTCCCTCATCGGGTTCGAGCTCGCAACATTGGTGGAGATGCAGAAGCCGACGGCGGTGAGCACGGTCGGCCTCATTCATGATATCGGGCAGGTACTCGTCCAACTACTCAAGAACAAGAACCACGACATAATCCATCTTGTCGGGAGACTCGACGGATCACACATTGCAGCCATGCTCTTTGAAAAATGGGCCTTCCCTCCCTCGATCTGCGGCACCATCAGGTATCAATCCTACGCACGTTTCGCCCCTCCCATGAAGATCCCCGAAACCTTCAGGCAAAATGTGGCCATCCTTCATATCGCCCACCTCGTGGGCGAACACGTCCAACGCGAGCCGCTCACCGGATTCTCGACCATTTTTGTGGACGAATACATGGATTTTCTGGGCCTCAAGGGCCTCTCACTCAAGGAGCTGGCGGAAAAGAGCATCACCCCGGCCCTCGTAAAAAGAATCAACCTCCTCCCGGAAGACATCCGCCACCTCCTCACCGCCAATCTGGAAATGTGAGCATCTAATATCTAATATCTAATATCTAATATCTAATATCTAATA
>DASXUJ010000049.1 GCA_036504895.1 Syntrophorhabdaceae bacterium | reverse complement strand
TCCAGCAGAGTCTGATCCATAGCTTTATATTGTAGGTGAGGCAGGCCCAGATCGCCTCCGTCTCCGCCTTGATCCGTCCCCGGAGATGGAACTGGCGAAGCCCGAACTTATCCTTTATCCATGCGTTGGGGAATTCGGCCACTTCCGATCTTTTCTTATAAATCGCCTTTGCCTCGGCAGTTTTCATCTTGGTGAGAAAGGCGGTGATTTTGGGATCGTTTTCAAAGCGACATACGCTTCTGCCTCCCTTCGTGTTCGGGCAGCAGGAGGGTTTCATGGGGCAGACTGCACAATCTTTCCCCAGGTAGTAATAAAGTGTCTTCCCCCGGGCTTTCTTTTTCTGTCTCAAGGGCAGAAGTTTTCCTTGGGGGCAGGTAAGGCAGTTCCTCTCCGGATCTAATCGAAACTTGTCGGGAAAGAAGTCTTCCTTTATTCCCCGGGAGCGCAATTGGATGATCGGAGACTGTGACGCGTCAGGCATGGAGCCGATGAGATCCACCCCTTTCTCATGGGCGGCGAGTATATCGCCCCTTGTAGTGAAGCCTCCGTCAACCACCATCTGATCGGGGAGGCATCCGGTAATCTTTTCGAGGGTGGTAAGGGCGGGTTCAATCAAATTATGGTCGTTTGGAGAGGCCGAGAGGGACACCCCTACGATAGCCTTCTCATGAGCGTCGGTAGAGAGTTGGAGGTTATAGCAGGGACACAGGTTCCCTCCCAGGCTCATGATCCTGCTTTCGGGGTCGGTGGTGCTTACCCGTTTCTGCGTATCTTTCTTCTTTGCGGCCACCTTTTCAAGCTCACCGATGGCACGGGAGAGCCGCTCTTTCCGTTCCCGGGCAGCCCTTTCTCTTGCCTTTCTTATCCGGGGGGTCATCTCCTCTTCCGACTCCACGGCCTTCACTTGAACCTCCGCCCGGGCAAGGTGGTCTTTGAGCGTCTTCTCCCTCCGGAAGGTACTATCTCCCGCGGAGGCCTTTATCTTCGTTCCGTCGTGCATGACCCTCTCCATGGTGATAAGCCCTTCATAGGAGAGTATTCCCAGGACCTGGACGAAGAGGTTACGGATCGATTCACCATAGGCGCTCCTGAAGTCGGCAAGGGTATGATAGTTGACGGGACGCATGCCGGTAAGCCACTGGAACGCGGGATCATATTCGGAGAGCCGTGCGATCTCGCGGGATGACCCTATTCCTTTTGAATATGAATAGATCCAGAGGCTCACCAGAAGACGGGGATCGAAGGCCGGAGCTCCTGCCTGTCCTTCCCTCGCATCGACCTGATCGTAGTAACAGCTCAGATCCAGCGAGCCGACGATCTCCCAAATGGCCCGTGCCTCATGGTCTTCGGGGATGAGACGCTCGATCTCTACGGGATGAAGGACCATCTGCCTTCTGTCGATCTTGCGAAGGCGGGGTCTTTTCTGCTCCTTCTTTTTCTCTTCGGGGATGGGGGAACTGCTACAGGGGAAGAGCGCGTTCTGATCCACTCGCAACCTCTCAAGTAATTGTATTTATAGGTATATTATACCAATTGAGGCGGAAGGATTCCACGGAAAAGTGCATGGAGAGGGAGATTATTTCACACGTTCCCGGAGCCGTACTCGATGTACGGAGGAGGGCCCAACCGGAGCATGGCGGTGCATATGGGGCCTGCGCCGAATTCCCGTGGCCGTCCAAGCACACACATGCCTTCCCGCCTTTCCGTCACTCGCCTTACATGATCCATCAGTTATTCAGACTTAGCGCGTCCACGATCGACTCCATCTCCGCGGCGAAGGTGCCGGTGGGGTGTCTCGTTACCAGGGGATGATGGGCATAGGAGGTGCTCTGCTCTATGGTGCGGTTTCTGGAGATGGTCCCTGCATGATCGATATCGATCGAGAGCCGCTGACAGGCGACCGAGCGCAGCGTGGAGGCTACCCTCCTCGCGGCGCGCTGATCGAAGCAGTGGTTAATCACCAGCCGCGGCCTGAAATCGAGTATCTCATCGGCAATCAAAGGGAGGTTTACAGGGTCTTCCCTTGCCACCTTCTCCAGCAGCGCCTGGATGGTCCTCGAATGACCCTTCTCCGATGCCCTGGTGCCGTCGGTCACTATTTCCTTCAGGGCCTCGTTTTTCCTCACAGGAAAGGTGGAATCGGCCATGAAGAGCCGGTTCAGCTTTCTCTGAAGGGCGGTCTTTATGAACCCATAGGCTTCGAGATAGGAGGACTGGTCGAGAGTGCTGAGCACGATCCCCAGGTCCGCGGAGAGGAAGAAGTCCAGGGTGTTGAAATCCGTCCCGGCCCCCAGGTCGAGGACCACATAATCTGCCTGTATTTTGCGGATACTCTCCAATAGGCGCATCTTTTTTTGAAAAGGTATGTTGGCGGAGCCGAGCTCCCCGCAGTCACCGGCAATAAGGACTGGTCCCTGGGCGCAATCGACTGCCGCATCATCGAGGGATGAGACCTTGCGGTTGAGAAAATCATTGAGGGTGGTTTCGGGAATGCGTTTGTGGCCGAGGTAGATGTGAAGGTCTGAGCCGCCGAGGTCCAGGTCCACCATAGCGGTCCTGAAGCCGAGGGAGGTGAGCACAATTCCGAGGTTTGCCGCGAATATGCTCTTGCCGATCCCGCCCTTGCCTCCGCCTACCGCGATGATCCTGCTCCTCGGGCCAGTGTCCTGCACGCAACCCGCCCTCTTTCCCCGAAAGAGCAGGGAAAGGTACTCGTAGGACCGGTTCAGCTCTTCCACGTGACGGGAATAGAAGTCGATCTCTTCGGGTTCTTTATCCTGATTCCGGTCGGGATGATAGGTAAATACATTTGCCCGATAGGCCTGCTTCACGTCTTCATAGGTGAGCTGCTCGAGAAAAGGGTAGCGCAGGCGGGTTTCCTCACGTTCAGAGACCACCTCGGAGCGCATGACTTTCTCACTCATAAACAAGTGGCAGCACGCGCGCTGGATCTGTCGTATCTCGTCCTGTGAATAGGTATGGGGCTGAAACATTTTTCCCTCCGGCAGGCCTTGCAGTGTCTGTTATATTATCGGATCGGGATTGAGAAGGTTAAATTGGGGCGCCGGAATTGATGGAACGATGGATTATGAAAACAGGCGTGTTCCGGGACGCCCGTTGCCGGAGCGCCTCGTTCCAAAGAGTGTGGTCCTGTTTTTGAGTCTCTATTGCTTCGACGAACCGTCGTCCCGGGCTACCCATACCTGATGCTCGGGCACCCAGACGCTGCCCGTCCACTGGCCGGGTACCAAAACCCATTCTCCCGGAGGGGCTTCTTTTGTGGTCTCAGGACCGTATTTCGCGGTGAATGCCGGATCAGGATAGGCATAGGCTGCGTGGGGATCGGGGACGGGCGCAGGAGGGGGGCTTCGTCTTCCCTGGTCCGCAATAATCGTACCGACGAGGAGGGCAGCCACCAGGCCGCCCGCAATGGCCGCGCCCACGCCCCAGCCATTGCCGTAGCAACAGCCGCCGCGATAGCCGTAATAGTAGCCGTTGGACCATGAGAACCCATAGGCGGGAAGGGTCAAGGAAAGGCCCGCCACCACTATCATTATGAAAGTAATTCTTTTTTTCATGTCACACCCCTTTGCTCTAAGGGAAGTATAGCACCTTTTGCCGTTGCCATAAAGGTATGAACCGATTAAGCTCGCCCGCTCTTTCAGGTGAAGGCGCATGCATTCCCGGGGGAACAGTTAACCTTTATTTTTTATTGATTAACAATATCAATCGTTTTATTATTATGCTCCTTTTAGCCGCCCCGGTTGTGCCTCATGCGAAGAGGCATGGAACAGGCGCTTTGGGAGGGGCGGAGAAAGGAGAAATGGTAGGGAGGAAAGAATGAAGAAATCGATAGGACCGAACACCCTGCTCTACCCGACGCCCTCGGTGGTGGTGGGAACATATGATAAGGAAGGGAAGGCAAACGTCATGACCGCCGCATGGGCGGGCATATGCTGCTCCGAGCCGCCCTGCATTGGTATATCACTACGGAAGGCGACTTACACCTATGGAAACATCGTAGAAAGGAAGGCCTTTACCGTATGTATCGCTTCGGAGAAGTACGTGAAGGAGGTCGATTATTTCGGGATTGCCACGGGTAAGAAGGTTGATAAATTAGCCGTCGCCGGTCTCACGGCGGCCCCGAGCACTGCGGTAGACGCTCCTTATGTGGAGGAGTTTCCCTACGCCCTCGAATGTGCACTCATCCACACCATCGAGCTCGGCCTCCATACTCAGTTCATCGGCAGGATAGTCGATGTGGTCGCGGAAGAATCGGTGCTCGATGCAAAAGGAAAGATCGATCCCGAAAAAGTGAGACCCCTCGTATTCGCTCCAGGATTCAAGCAGTATTACTCTCTCGGAAGGGCGTTGGGAAGGGCATTTTCCACGGGAAAAGACCTATTATAGCCGGAGCCGGCCCGTCACTTTGTCTGCAATGAATCGAGCCTGTTGGAGGCCATCCTCTCCACGAGGTCCCTGAGGGTGCCGTCCTTCTGCATCTCTTCGATGACCGCATCAATTTTCTTAAGGAGCGTACGGTCTCCTTTTCGTACCGCAATCGAGATTTTATCGGTGCTCAAGGTATCGCCAAAAGGCTCGATGTCCACGTGGAGTCTGTTTTTGGCATACATGCCTGCCACATCATCGGTGATGATGGCGTCCACCTCTTTTTTCCCCAAGGCCACAACTGCATCATCGTTTGTCTTGTACCGGCGGAGCTGCGTGATCCCCTGGGCCTTTGCATCGTCCTCGAAGGTGGTCTCACCCATGACCCCTACCGATTTATTCTTAAGGTCTTTTACGCTCTTGAGGGTTGAATCTTTCGGGACCATCACCTGCGATCTGGCGTAGTAGTAAGGGAGTGAGAAATCGACTACTTTCGCCCTTTCCTCGGTCACGGACATGCTTCCGAGGATGGCATCATACTTATTCCCTTTGAGGCCGTTGATGATATCCTCCCACTGGACCGTGACGATCTCAGCCTTGACCCCCAGCCTTTTTGCGAGCTCCCCTGAGAGAGCCACGTCAAAACCTGCCAGCTCACCCTTTGCATTACGATACGTGAAAGGTGGATATCCGGGGCCCGAGGCGATCCTGATGACCCCCGCCTGTTTTATCTTTTCCAGAGATTTATCGTTATCCGAGTGACATCCCATCAGGGATGTAAAGAGCATCAGCGCTGCAGTCGCTGCCATATAGAGCCGCATCCGTCCCTTCCTGTTCATGATCCTCCTTCCCTTTGAGCCCCTCCCATAGCGGCCCGGTCATATGTTCCAGTTGATTTTTTATAGTTGATTGTATTGAGAATTTCAAGAGTAAAGTCGTCACGAGGGTGAATTCCTCCGCGACCCGGCCTATGCACAGGGGCGCAATCGGGCCCTAGCCTATCACCAGGGTGTTCGATGTTTTAAACCCTTTGATCTTCCTGCCCCGCGCTTTTTCAAAGAAGAGTCTTACAAGGTCCCTGTCCTGGGGCTCTTGAATGAGTTTTTTTGTCTTCAGGTCATAGGCGAGGAATCTATTTTCCCGCCACAAGGCGGCTATGATCTCGCCATTGACGGGATTTCTCCCGGACCCGCCGGAGCGGACGAGATCGGAGAGGTCCGCAGGCGCCGGCTCCCGGTCGAGGGCGCCCTTCACCAAGTTGATGAACCTCGTCAATTTCATAAAGGTAAAGAGCGTCTCCCTCGGCATGAGGGGGTTTACGGGGACCATGGCGGCCGAGCGCATCGATTTGATGAGGCCCTCCCAGTTGTCGCCCACCTTCTCCTTAAAAATAGGACTTCCCGGGGCGAGGTAGAAGATGCTGGGCCCGGCAAGCAACCTCTTGCCCATGAGGAAGATCATTGTCTCCAGGACTTCCGCCGATGTCTGGCCGGGAAGGCCGATAATGAAATGGGCCTCCATGAGAAAGGGTGAAGCTTCAATATAAGGCAGGAGCGTGAGGAAATTGGCGGGAAAGGTCCTCCCCTGGTTCTTCATCACGGGTTTCGAGATATCGACGAGGGCGAAGTTGAGGCGCCGGAAACCGGCGGAGTACATCGTTTCGAGAGTCGCGCCGGTGAGGTTTCCCGTGTAAATGCCATTCATGGCCGAGAGGGTGAGGCCCGTGCCCTCAAAGAGGCCCAGGACCTCGTGAAAGAACCCCGTGTCGAGGTTGAGCATGTCGTCTTCGAAATCGATCGCCTTTATGTCGAGGTCCAGGCATTCTCCGATCTCCCTTTCCATGGATTCGAGACTTCTCCTGCGATAGGGCACCGCTGGTTTTCCGCAAAAGGCGCACTGGAACGGGCAGCCCCGGGAGGTGAGGAAGAAGGTGTAATTTTTTTTTCCGATGCGGTAGGCCGAAGGGTCCAGAAGGTCGCGGGCGGGGAGAAGATCGATATCCTCTTCCACGGAAGGCTCCGAGATACGGTAATCATCTCCATCCCGCTCACACAGGCCGTCTATATCCCTCGCGTGGGGGCGTCTGCCGGCTGCGAGTGCCTCTATTAACCGGACGAGCGGCGTCTCCCCCTCGCCCCGAATTACGTAATCGACATAAGGAGAGGAGAGGCAATGGCGGGGAAAGAGGGTAGGGTGAAGGCCCCCCATTATGGTGACGATCTCTTCTTTTATGCCTTTGGTTATACGGGCTATTTCGAGCGCTTCGAGTGAATAGGTGGTGAACAGCGATGAGATACAGACCACGTCCGGATCCGCCTTCCTGATCTCCTCCTCGATCTCGTGTGCATTGAGGCCGAAGCGGTAATAGGCGCCGAAAAAGGAGAAAGGGGTGCGGATCCCCTCCTGGTAGAAAGGAGTAAGGTCTTCGAAGGGATGGGTTTGGAGTCGTTGTGCCTTGCGATTGCTTCTTAAATCTAGGACCGCCGTCTCCGCCTTGTCCCTGATCCGGGCCGCCAGATAGAGGAGCGAAAGGGGGTAGGTCCGTATGGAGGTGTCATAAAAATCCTCGATAGGAGGCTGAAGGAGAAGCACTTTCACGGCAAAGAGTATAATACCTATTCCCCTTGATGCATAGGAATATATTGAGGGACGGCTAAGCCCCTCAGTCTCGATCAAAAACCCCTTTAGCCGCAGATAACTTCGGATAAACGGGATAAAGGCAGATGAATTGAGAATGATTTCTATTTGCCCGGCCGATTCTGGCCGGTCAAATACTCTCGGCCCTGCGGGCCGGAGAGTGTCCAACCGGTAATGTCACCGGTGGGACAGAAGAGACGCTCTTTATCCGCCCTATCCGGTTTTATCTGCGGCGAGAAAAGTTTTTGAACTGAAACTGAGGGCTTACGGGGCTGCTCCGAAATCCTGAAAGGACTGGGAGGGACGGCGCGAATTCCGCGACGACCCGGCCTTAGGAGCGGTACTCCTTCACTGCGTACCCTGCGTAGGAATTCATCGTATTGTTACTCAGGTGGAAGGCCATCCTCCGGCCCAGTTCGCGGTAGGTGATCGCTCCCTTCCTGGCCCGGACGAGGTTGAGGTAATTTGAGAGAGGGTTGCCGCCCGGGGAGATGCCTCTTATCTCCTTGTTTGTCAGGCCCCGGCGCTCCAGCATGACGGTCAGCTCCATGGGGGTGATGAACCTGTTCCACTCATGGGCATTCGCCACGGCAAAGGCTGTCGACTTCCACTCCTGCATGACTTTGATCGTGGCAATTTTACTCGCGAAGGTCCTGTTGATGGTGTCGTAAAAAAAGACGCCTCCCGGTGCGAGGACGCGGGAGACCTCACCCACTATCTTTTCCGGATCATCGACGTGCTCGAGGACATCGCAGCAGCAGACGAAGGCAAAGGAGCCGTCGCCGAAAGGGAGGTCCTCTGCGGGCGTGACCCTGTAATCGATGACGAGTCTCTCCTGCGCCGCGTGCGTCTTCGCCGCCTCGATCGTAGCGGGCGAGCGATCGACCCCGGAGACCGCCATCCCTATCCGGGCAAATTCCTCGGAAAGAAATCCCCCGCCACATCCCACGTCGAGGAGCCTTGCGCCTCGGCAATCGATTTTAAGGACGTGATCGAGGATAAATTTGAAATATTTGAATCTCACAGGATTTATAAAGAACCTGAGAGTCGAGAAAAGCGGCTCGTCGTCATCCCACCACGAATGGGCGAGTCGCTCGTACACATCATTATCAACAGCCATGGGCGATCGGTCCTCCTTAGAACATCTTATCCATCCTGGTGCAGCCATGATGCCTGCGCCCCATCCACCACCTGCTCATTTCAATTATCGGTTCGGCAGCGGAAAGAAGTCAATATTTTACCTCTGCGGACTCATGTCGTTCCTCAGCCGAATAGAAGAAGGTCGACGCCCGTTCGGTACCATTATTTAACCGTGTCCAGGTTCTTTTTGATCATACATATCCATCTGGAAAGTGTTTTCTCCTGCGCCGCAAGGGATCGGTGCGAGGTAGGCTTTTCGCCGCCGGCTCCTGCGTATGCACGAGACCCGGATCTCTTAAATTTTTCTTCCCCCGGGGTCGTGAAGTGTGATATAAGTCACACTATGATCTATGACCTCGTCAAAAAAACCAGAAGCTACCGGCGTTTTCATCAAAATGAGCCCGTTACGAAACAGCAGCTCACGGACCTCGTGGAGCTGGCCCGGCTTTCCGCCTCTGCGGCAAACCTACAGCCCCTTAAGTTCCTGCTCTCTTATGAGCCGGAACAGAACGCCGCCATCTTTCCCTTTCTCACCTTTGCGGCATACCTGAAGGACTGGGACGGACCGAAAGAGGGGGAGCGTCCTGCCGCCTACATCACCATAATTGGCGACAAGGAGATTGCGGAGAACTTCGGTGTGAACCATGGAATCGCCGCGCAGAGCATCATGCTTGGCGCGAGCGAGATGGGGCTCGGCGGCTGCATCATAGGGACCGTCCAGAGGGAAAGACTGCGCGCCCAGTTGAGGCTTCCCGGCAAGTACGAAATCCTCCTGGTGGTGGCCCTAGGCGTTGCCAATGAAAAGGTGCTTCTCGAAGAGGCAAAGGACGGAAATACCCGCTATTACCGCGACGACGAAGATGTGCACCACGTACCGAAGCGGCCGTTGAGCGAGCTTATTCTCGAAGTTACACCGTAGTAAAGCCGAAAATCGAATAAAAAACCGAATAACGCAAACCATAGCGGAGCCCTCTTTATCTCTTCACGAGAATCGATTCAAATCGAGCGACGGAATTGAAGCGGGCCAGGCCGTATTGGGGTCACGGGGTCGGGAGGGCTTTGTCCTCTCCGCTTCGGCTGCGCCCGTTACCCGCTGAAAGACGGTTCGTCGTGCACTCAGTCACCCAACTCGTTCCACCCACCCTTCGGGCGGGTACCAGGCCTCAAACATGGGTGACTGTCCTTCGGAGCGTTTCTCCTCACCGAGCGGGTCCCGACGGTGCTCGCAAAGCGCTCCGAGGATAAAGCCCTCCCGGCTCCGTGAAGCGGGATTGAAGGTAGAAGTGGATTTCTCGATAGGTTGAACCAATTTCCCTTCCTGAAAGAGAGCCTCTGGGCTTTCCCTTCGCACGCTGACCTTCACGCGGTAAAGCGCGACTGCATGACCAATGGCAACGAATTCATTTGACATTATTCTCGGCGAATATGAAAATAGAACAAATATCCCGGTGTCGAAATGACTGAAGCGACAGAATTCACGCGCGTCCAGAACCTGATAAGCAGCGGCGCCTTGACGCCTGATCATTATGCCGCAGATCTGTCACTTTCGGACCCAATTGTCCCTGCTCTTGAATTCTTCTTGTCTCTTGAAAGGATAATCGGATTTTCAGGCAAATATGCAGAACTGATAAACCCCGTCGGAACACCGGACCGAAATGATCGGATTGTGAGTTGGGCAAGCCTGTGTGCGGAACTCGGAGCCACATATTTGTTGGCACAGGGCCTCAAAGCACAAATTGTAGGATTTAACGGGGTTTCTCGTAGGGCAATAAGACCAGAGTCTAATTGCGATATTATTGCAGTAGCTAATGGTCATCTTCTCTTTGTTGAAGTGAAAAGGAAAGCCTCACAGGACAAACAAAAGTTGCCAGAAACACTGGAGACCGCTCTCTGCGATCTCAGACTTCCCTGCAACATCTGTGGTGTTGAGTTGCTGAATCGGAACTATGATTGCCGCAACCTCGATGCAGAAATCCTAAAGATCAAGGAGCATGTCGAAAAGTCGGGGCGCTCCGGGGAACCCCCCGGGCCGTTCGCAACGGATGGGTTTCGAATTTCCTTCGGCCTAGGCCCAAACACGTCCAACATATCCCACCTTTTCGATCCTGCCTTCTCGGACGATCTTGCCCCTTACCTCTTGGGGCCTCCCCAAAAGAGGGGTATGGTGCCCATGGTCGACCAAGCGCGCGAAAAAGGAGCCGATTACCTTTTCTGTCGGACGCCGCGATGGGAGGAGTGGCCGTCGATCATAGAAGACTGTTTCGAGCCCGTATCCTTTTCAAACGGCCACACTTACTTCATCGACGATCCTCGAATGCACGGGTTGCACGGGATTGTTCTTTTCTCCGGTTACAATGATTTCTGCGTCGTGAATAATATTAACGAGGGGGCCGGTGCGTGGTTAGTCGCGTAGGGGCGACAAGGGCGTTGCTCCAAACGTTGCGTTGCGGGCCATAAGGCGATGCTTTCTTCCGCAAATTGCCGATTCTGCCGTTACCTTACACTAACCCTTTGTAGGTGCTAGAATGATTTCCCATATTTTCGCCACTCCCAAAACTTCCAGATGGTCGGGCCGCGGGGGTTGTTCCTGGAGCGACTTGTGCAGGGCCTGAGGGACCCTGCAGCGGAGGGCTCCGGTGACGGCGCAGCCGGCACGCGCGTTCGGATAGGTGGATCGGGCCGAGCAAGACCAGTTGGTTTGCGGACGACCAATGCTCCTTAAATCAAAAACAAACTTCGCACTGAGCGCGAGGAGTCCGGGAGCGTCTTGGGTCCAGGACCGGAGCAGGCGGAGCGGAAGGAATGACCCCCGCAGCCCGGCTATACCCCCCCCAACAGCCCCAACAGGCTTCACCTCCTGGCTTTAAAGGTATTTTAAGCATTTAGGGCCGGTGGAGGACGTTGTTAGCTGCCTCGCTGGGTAATCTGAATTATTCACCAATTATTCCTGCAGGTAAGAGCCGGCGGTGATTCCCGAAGCAGACAGCGCGGGAGACCTGACGGGTGGATCGGGTGCCACAGGATCGGCCTCCTTTGTGGACATCTTCACCAGCCCGACCTGCCCCTTCACGCTGGTCAACTTTCTCACCGCAAGACTCAATTGCCCCTGCAGGGACCATTAAGGAGTATAATTAGGTATACGCAGGAGGTGGATAAAATGGCGGAGAAAAGGAAAGTGGAGGTTTTTGTCGCCGGTTGACCGCTCTGTGATGAGACCGTGGGTCTTGTGAAAGAGCTTTGCGGTGAGGATTGTGACGTGACGGTTTACAACCTGAACGAGGGTGGGATCGATTTGGCTAGAGGGTATGGGGTGAATTCCGTTCCCACCGTGGTTGTGGACGGTAAGATCCTCGACTGCTGCAGGCGGGGTACGCCCACGGCGGATGATTTGAAGGCGGCGGGGATAGGAGCGTTGTAATGAAGGAAGGCGACAGTATCGGTCGCAACATATGGGAGAAGCCATCTGCCGCTTCATTGCGGCGCACGTTATGAATGCGGGGTTGCATTCGGGACCAAAGATGGAGGAAAGACGACATGAAGGCTAAGGACTTGGATATAACCGCTTTAAACGCCCAGCAGGCCCATTGGACCACGAAGTATGTCGAGAACTTCGACATGTTCGGGAAGGAGCCAAGTTATTCGGCCCGAAGGGCTGCCGGGATATTCGCCGACCATGGTGCGAAGAAAATTCTGGAGCTTGGAAGCGGCCAGGGACGGGATAGCTTGTTCTTCGTCGCCCATGGCTTCGAGGTGTGCGCACTGGATTACAGCGAGGAGGGGCTGGATGCCATAGGGAAGAAGGCGGAGGCAGCAGGACTCTCCGCATCTCTCGCGACGGTGTGTCACGATGTGCGCCGCCCCTTGCCTTTCGACGACAATTCTTTTGACGGGTGCTATTCGCACATGCTCTATTGCATGGCCCTCACTACTGCCGAACTCGAATTCCTATCAGAAGAAATACTTCGCGTCTTAAAACCGGGCGGACTGAACATCTACACGGTCCGTCATACGCTAGACCCCCATTATCGGACCGGCATCGATCGTGGGGACGATATGTGGGAGATCGGGGGCGGATTTATCGTCCACTTCTTCAGCAGGGAGACGATCGCGCACCTGGCAAAAGGATATGAGATCGTGGAGGTGGAGGAGTTCGAGGAGACGGACCTTCCGAAAAAACTCTTTCTGGTCACCCTCAAGAAAACGCAGGAGTAGGAGGTGCCCGCGTTCAAGGCATAAAAAAACGCCCCCGAAGGGGCGTTTTTTGTTTTGCTTTGTGTGGACCGCTCTCTGTTAGAGTTTGTCTCCGATTCTCATGCTGTAGAATGACCGGTAGATGAATACCAGCGCGATTACGAAGAAGACTGCACCGATTACGCTCTTAAGCATCTGAGACTGCATGGTGACCGCGATCTCTGTGGCCAGGAGGCCGAAGAGGGTCGTGAATTTAATGACCGGGTTCATGGAGACGGAAGAGGTGTCTTTGAACGGGTCGCCCACGGTGTCGCCGACTACTGCGGCTTCGTGGAGCGGGGTGCCCTTTTCTTTCAGGTCGACCTCGACGATCTTTTTTGCATTGTCCCATGCGCCGCCTGCGTTCGCCATGAAAATTGCCTGATAGAGGCCGAAGAAGGCGATGGCGATGAGGTAGCCGATGAAGAAGTAGGGGTTAAAGAAGGAGAGAGCCAGGGCGAGGAAGAAGACGACGATGAAGATGTTGATCATACCCTTCTGGGCATAGACCGTACAGATCCTCACGACTTCCTTGCTGTCCTGGATCGACGCCTGCTCGCTGTCGAGCTTGATATTCTCTTTGATGAAGACGACCGCACGGTATGCGCCGGTGACGACGGCCTGTGTTGCCGCGCCGGTGAACCAGTAGATGACTGCGCCGCCCATCAGGAGTCCGAGGATGATCTCGGGCTGGACGAGGCTCAGTTTCGCCACTGCGCCGCCGTAGACTCTTTCAAGAAGAATGATGATGCCGAAGACCATGGTGGTGGCGCCCACGACCGCGGTACCGATAAGCACCGGCTTTGCCGTGGCCTTGAAGGTGTTACCTGCGCCGTCAGCTTCTTCGAGATAATCTTTGCCGTTTTCGAAATCGGGATCGAAGCCGAACTGGCCCTTGATCTCAGCCGCGATATTGGGAATGGACTCGATTCTGGAAAGCTCGTATACCGACTGGGCATTGTCCGAAACAGGACCGAAGCTGTCTACGCAGATCGTGACAGGACCCATGCCGAGGAAACCGAAGGCCACGAGGCCGAAGGCGAAGACGGGAGCCGCGAAAGCGAACTCCTTGGGCATTAAGGCCACGATCGACGCATTCTGAGAGACGAGATAGGCGACAAACATGAGAACCATAATGACGAGGCCTTCCCAGAAGGCGGAGAAGTTACCTGCCACGAAACCCGAGAGGATGTCGAGAGATGCGCCGCCCTGACGGGCCGATGCCACGACTTCCTGCACATGGCGGGAGCTGGTGCTGGTGAATACCTTGGTGAATTCTGGGATCAGCGCGCCTGCGATGGTGCCGCAGCTTATGATGATCGCCAGTGCCCACCAGAGGGAGCTATACTGGGCCGGAAGGTCGGAGAGGAGCATGTAGCTTGCCCAGAACGTGACTATAATTGAGATGATCGAAGTGATCCAGACGAGGCTTGTAAGGGGCGCCTCGAAGTTGATCTTCTTCTTGTTTCCGTACAGGGAAGAAGCAACCGCGCTATTTACGAAATAGGAAACCAGGGAGGTGAGGATCATAAGGATACGCATTGCGAAGATCCATATGATGAGAATGCCGCCCATGACGGGGTTGCCGGCGAGCGCGAGAGCGATGAAGGCGATGAGGGCTACGCCCGTGACGCCGTAGGTTTCGAAACCGTCAGCAGTCGGGCCTACGCTGTCGCCTGCGTTGTCACCGGTACAGTCTGCGATAACGCCCGGGTTCTTGGGATCGTCTTCAGGCAGATGGAACACGATCTTCATAAGGTCGGAACCGATGTCCGCGATCTTCGTAAAGATACCACCGCAGATCCTGAGCGCGCTTGCGCCGAGGGACTCACCGATCGCGAAGCCGATGAAGCTGGGCCCCACAAGGTCTTTCGGTAAGAACACAAGGATACAGATCATGAAGAAAAGCTCGACGGACACGAGGAGGAGGCCTACGCTCATACCCGAGTTCATGGGGATTTTCACCACGTCGTAGGGTTTGCCGCGAAGGGCCGCGAAAGCGGTCCTCGAGTTAGCCCTCGTGTTGATTCTCATGCCGAACCAGGCTACCCCGTAGGATCCCAGGATACCGAGGACCGAGCAGAAGAGGATCACGACGATGTTGCCGAAGGATGCGCCCTGAAGACCCATAAAATAGTAGACAATACATATGGCGATCAGGATCCAGAGGGCGACGAGGAACTTACCCTGCTGGGCAAGGTAAGATTTACACGTTTCCCAGATAATGTCGGACACTTCGAGCATTGATGAATGTGCCGGTGTGTTCTTTGTCTGGGTGTACTGGATAATTGCAAAAACCAGACCCACCAGGCAGACGACGAGGCCGAAATACATGATCGACAGGCCGCCCATTGCGCCGCCGAAGATGTTGAACGTTACTTTACTGAGATCCGGCAGGATGATGTCCGCTTCACCCGCGAAAGCCTGCGTGGCGAAAAGCACGACCATCATGGCGAGGCTGAAAAGCACTGAGACGGGATTCCACTTCTTCAAAAAGCTCATTTATAACCTCCTCTGAAAAAAATTGGACGCCAATAACTTAAGAGTTGCCGCATTTGTGTGATGTGTTTTGCCACCCCGTAAAGCCCCCGCTAACACGAAAAGAATACCTGAAATTTTGGTAACACCTTACCCTTATTTTATAAACTTGTCAAATTAAAAAATTCACAATTGGCGATGAAAATAATATATGGCTTTGTATCTGAATTCGTCCGAAATGGGGGGATGGGGGTACTAGAGTCCGATGCCGTCGATCCGGGCGCCGCAGAAGGCGCAGGCGCCTTCCTCTACATGGTAGTCGAGTACGGTGAAACCCCGTCTTACGATAAGATGCTCTTTACAGGAGTGACAGTAGGTATCCTCCCCCTCGAGGCCGGGAATGTTCCCCACGTAGACATAGCGGAGCCCCTCCTCGAGCCCTATTGTGCGGGCCCGTTCCAGGGTCGCCGGCGGGGTCCTGGGCGCGTCGAGAAGCTTATAGGTGGGATAGAAGGCGCTCACGTGCCAGGGCACTTCCGGTCCCAGGTCTGTCCTGATGAAGCGGGCAATCGACCGCAGCTCCTCCTCTTTGTCGTTATATCCGGGGATGACGAGGGTGGTAAGCTCGATCCAGATGCCGAGCGCCTTATAAAGCCTGATCGTATCGAGCACCTTCGCCAGGTCCGCGCCGCAGACCTTTTTATAGAAGTGCTCATTAAAACCTTTGAGGTCTATATTGGCCGCATCGAGATAGGGCCGTATGGTCCGAAGGGGCTCCTCCTCAATGTAGCCGTTCGTCACGAAACAGTTGGATATCCCCTTTTCTTTTGCCAGCTTCGCCATATCGAGGGCGTATTCGTAAAACATGGTCGGTTCCGTGTAGGTGTAGGAGATGCTCCTGCACCCTGACATGGCCGCAGCCTCTATTGCCTCTGCCGGCTCGAGCCTCTGCCCGGTGATACATTTGATATCGGCGGGCATTTGAGAGATTTCATGGTTTTGGCAGTGTTTGCACCGGAAATTGCAGCCCACGGTGGCAATGGAATAGGACTTGGATCCGGGATAAAAATGAAAGAGCGGTTTTTTCTCGATGGGGTCTACGTGGGTGGAACAGGGCATGGCATAGACGAGGGTATAAAGAGTACCCTCCTTATTGATCCGTACTCCGCAGATGCCCCTCTTCCCTTCGGCAATATTGCAGTGATGCCTGCACAGCCCGCAGAGGACTTTCTTCTCCTCGAGCTTCCGGTAAAACGATGCTTCGTGCATATCGGCCCCCTTTCGGAAGGTGCGAGGTTATGCCTTCTTGCCGAATATGATCCTTACCACGTCATCCATGTTCTTTGCGGGGAGGAATTTCAGCTTCCTTTTTACGTAGTCGGGGATTTCGCTCAACTCCCTCTTGTTCTCCTCGGGGATAATCACTGTTTCCATGTTCGCCCTGAGCGCGGCCAGGGTCTTCTCCTTGAGGCCGCCTATGGGGAGTACCCTTCCCGTGAGGGTGATCTCGCCTGTCATGGCGATTTTCCTGTTCAGCGGTCTTTTTGTGAGGGCGCTTATAAGGGCTACGGCCATGGTGATGCCCGCCGAAGGCCCGTCCTTGGGTATTGCACCCTGGGGAACGTGAATATGGGCCTCAAGGGTATCGAACACGTCCTCGCTTATTCCGAGGACCTCTGCCTTTGATTTTATATAAGTGAGGGCTGCCTGGGCCGATTCCTTCATTACGTCGCCCATGCTACCCGTGAGAGCCAGCTCTTTCTTTCCTTTTCTGCACGATACCTCTATATAGAGCACCTCTCCGCCTGATTCGGTCCAGGCAAGGCCGCTCGCCACGCCCACCGTGTCGAACTCCATCCCCGTTTCAGGCGGGAATTTCGCAAGACCCAGGTAAGAACGGAGGTTCCTGGCAGTGATTACGGCCTTTCGTGAATCGCCCTCGGCGATTCTCTTGGCGACCTTTCTCGCCACGGCCGCGACTTCGCGCTCGAGGTTCCGTAGACCCGCCTCCCGCGTATACTCTTCCACCATCTTTTCAATGGCATGATCGGCGATTGAGAGCATGCCCTCTTTGAGGCCGTTCTCCGTAAGCTGCTTCGGGATGAGGTACTTCTTTGCAATGGCCACTTTTTCGTTTTCCGTATAACCCGGAATATTTATGGTCTCCATCCTGTCGCGCAGGGCCGAGGGGATGGTATCGATCCGGTTCGCGGTGGTAATGAACATGACCTTGGAAAGATCGAAGGGGATGTTCAGGTAATGGTCGCTGAAGGCGTAGTTCTGCTCCGGGTCGAGGACTTCGAGGAGTGCGCTCGAAGGGTCTCCTCTGAAGTCGGAGCCGATCTTGTCGATTTCATCCATCATGAAGACCGGGTTATTGGTCCCCGCCTGTTTGAGGCTCTGGATGATTCGTCCGGGCATGGAGCCCACGTAGGTCCTTCTGTGCCCCCTGATCTCCGCCTCGTCCTTCATGCCTCCCAGGGAGATGCGGGCGAATTTTCTGCCCAGGGCGCGGGCGATGGACCTGCCGAGGGAGGTCTTTCCCACGCCGGGAGGGCCCACCAGGCAGAGGATCGGGCCTTTGAGCTCGCCTTTCAGCTTGATGACGCTTAAGAATTCGAGGATCCGCTCCTTCACCTTTTCAAGATCGTAATGGTCCTCGTCGAGGATCTCCTTTGCCTTCTTGATCTCGATGTCGTCTTTGGTCGATTTGCTCCACGGGAGGTCGATAAGCCATTCTATGTAGGTGCGCAGCATGGTCGACTCGATGGCGTCAGGGTGCATCATGTCGAGCCGCTCGAGCTGCTTGAAGGCCTCTTTTTCTATGTCCTTCGGCATTTTCGCCTTTTTTATCTTCTTCCGGAGGTCCTCGATGTCCTCCGTTCTCTCGTCTCCCTCCCCGAGCTCGCTTCGGATCGCCTTCATCTGCTCCCTGAGGAAATATTCCCTCTGGGTCTTCGACATCTCTTCCTTTGCCTGGGAGAGTATCTTTGCCTGCATATTGAGAAGCTCGATCTCTTTGCCGAGTATCTCGGAGAGCTTCCTCAGCCTTTCCACGGGATCGACGATCTCCAGCACTTCCTGGGCCTTGTCCACCGCGAGGCCGAGGTTGGCGGCGGCGATATCGGCCAGTTTTCCGGGCTCATCGATGGTATCGAGGACCATGAGTATATCGGGGGGCACCATCCTGCCCATGGAGACGACTTTTTCCATCTCTTCCTTCACGTATCTCATAAGGGCTTCGATTTCGAGGGTGATCTCCGTAATGAGGGGCTCCTCCACGGCCTCGATCTTCACGAGGAATGTGGGGGTCTCCTGAACGTATTCGAGGATGCGGGCTTTCTTGAGCCCCTGGATGAGCACCTTGACCCTGCCGTCGGGGAGGCGGAGCATCCTCATGATCTGGGAGACGACTCCTACCGAATAGATTCGCTCGGGCAGGGGGTCCTCGTCGGTCAGATCTTTTTGGGCGGTGACGAGAATGAGCCTGTCTTTGGAGAGTGATTTTTCGACTGCATTTATTGACATGTCCCTGCCCACGAAAAGGGGAAGGATTACGGAAGGATACATCACCATGTCCCGAACGGGAAGGAGCGGCAGTATTTCCGGGGTATCGAAAGTTTCCATTTCAGTCATTGTGTAAGGCGCCTCCGTAATTACGATTTGAAAAAGGTTTTAAAAGCCCTGAAGGATTCGTGCATATCGAATTTGCTCGATATTTCGTATGGGGAATGCATTGCAAGGAGGGCGGGGCCGCAGTCGAGTATGTCCATGCCGTAGGCGGCCAGGAATTTTGCCACCGTTCCGCCTCCACCCTCGTCGATTTTTCCGATCTCTCCGGCTTGCCAGAGAATATCGTCGCGGGCGAAGATGCGTCTCACTTCACCGATAAATTCAGCATTGGCGTCGCTGGCCGCGGATTTGCCGCCGCTGCCCGTATACTTCGAGATCCCGATGCCCCTGCCGAGGTAGCAGGCATTCTGTTTCTCGTGCAGGTCCTGGTAAGAGGGATTGAGCGCGGCATTGACGTCCGCGGAAAGGGCCCTGGATGTAAAGAGCATCCTTTTCACCATTGCCTCGTCGGCCGCCATTCCCAGTCCCTCGAGCACCCGGTAGAGAAAGATCTGGAGCACGTGGGACCTCATGCTCGTATTGCCTTCCGAGCCGATCTCCTCTTTATCGGTGAAGATCGCAAGACAGGAGCGCTCGGGATCGGCTATCTCCGTAATACTCCTCAAGAGGGCATAGGCACTCGCCCTGTCATCCTGGCCGTAGGCCCCGATAAGGCTCCGGTCAATGCCCACATCGCGCGCCTTGAACGCGGGCACCGCCTCGAGCTCGGCGCTTATAAAATCTTCTTCCCCGATTCCGTAGGTATCGGAGAGCATCTTGAGGACCGCCTTTTTTACGGGCTCTTTTTCCTCTCCCACCAAAGGCATGCTTCCGAAAAGAAGGACCAGCTTCTCGCCCTCGATCCCGTCTGCAAGGCTTTTTACGTCCTGGGATTTCCGGGAGAGATGGGGGAGGAGATCGTCAATGACGAAGACGGGATCGGTCTCGTTCTCTCCGATCACGATATCTACCACCGTACCGTCGATTTTTACCACGACGCCATGGAGTGCAAGGGGTATGGCCACCCACTGGTATTTCTTTATTCCCCCGTAATAGTGGGTCCTGAGGAGGGCCAATTCCACGTCCTCGTAAAGGGGGTTCTGCTTGAGGTCGAGCCTCGGTGCGTCGATATGGGCTGCGATGATATTGAGGCCATGGGTCAGGTCTTTCTTGCCCTGGATAAAGGCAAAGACCTGTTTGTTTCGATGGTTGAAAAAGGCCTTCTGCCAGGAAAGGTTGTCGGCGAAGCCGTGCTCCGTAAGGTACCGGCAGATAAAGGCGGTCGCTTCCCGCTCGGTTTTCGCTGCGTCGAGAAAATGTTTATAATCTTCGCCGAATTTGAATATCTCTTTTGTCTCTTCCCGCGATCTCTTTTTCCAGCCCGATTCTTTTCCCATTATAGTCCCATAACCTATCAGATTTGCCCGGGAGAGTCAATCACCAAGGCGTGTCGCGGCCCCCGGGAGAGGACCGGGCCGGGTCACGGAGAAGGCCCGTATGGAGCCGGATGGGTCAGCTCTTCCGGCTGGTCTTGGCCGTGAAGATGGAGAGTATCTGCTTTGCGCCTTCTTTCTTGCACTCGGGGCAGGCGATCTTTCCCTTCTCCAGGTCGGAGACGCTCATGGCCAGGGAAAATTGGTGCTTGCAGGCCGGGCACTCGAAATCGTATATGGGCATCGCTCCTCCTTGCCGTCGAAACGGCGTTGGTCTATAAGCGAATGTAGGCATATGGCCCCGCAGTGTCAAGGGATAGTCAAAGGCGCGTTTGTCGTCGGGGTGTGCGCTTGGACGGCAACTGAAATTCGGGGAAGACTCCATATGCACCGCCATGCTCCGGTCGAGCCCTACGCCGTATCCATATACGGCTACGGTCCCCGATCCTCGCCTGACGGCACATCTGAAGCCTCCCCCGAATTTCAGCGGCCACACGACCCGGCCTATTAATCTTTATAATATGGATGCCGGAGAAATCCCGCAGGGTGGGCTGAATAGTGCGGGCAAGGCAGAGCGGACGCAGATGTATCATCATCACAAGCATTATTGAAAGATAAAAATTAGGTACACTACCGACCGGCAATTGACAAAAATAGGGGGCTTTGATAGCATGGGGTGACCGGCGAAATTGAATTTTTGGGGATGGATGAGATAGATGAATGATTATTTGGATGGCGGTGTTGTTCCGGCTGCGAGCGTGGATTTGGAGGCTTCTGTCCCGGAGGAGAATGAGGCGGTGCGTTATCCTTTCAGGTTCGAGGGTACGGGGAAGGAGTATTTCCGCATATGGATCGTCAATGTTTTTCTTACCATTATTACCCTTGGCATATATGCGGCATGGGCTAAGGTGCGGACCAGGCAGTATTTCTACAACAATACCCATCTCGCGGACCATTCATTTGAATTTCTGGGAAATCCGCTCACAATTTTGAAAGGGAACCTCATTGTAGGAGCGGGCGCGGTTCTCTACTACGTGCTCAAGAATGTCCTGCCGGTGTATACCCTCTATATCGTGGCGGCCTTTTATATCTTCCTCCCCTATCTTATCTACAAGTCGCTCCGGTTCAATGCACGCAATTCTTCCTATAGGAACATAAGGTTCCATTTTGTGGGGACTCTGAAAGAATCATATTTCGTGTACCTCCTCTGTCCCTTGTTCATTCCTTTGTCCCTCGGATTTTTTTATCCTGCATGGATTTATCTCAAGAAGAACTACTTTTTCGACAATTTGACCTATGGAGCGGCCAAAAATGATTTCAATGGAAGGGTAGGCCCTTTTTACCGCGCCTATTCTATCGTGCTGCTCTTTCCTGTCTTTGTCCCCATCGCCGGCTTTGCGATAGTCATGGCCATGCCCTTCATCGGGCCTCTCCTTCGCCGTGCGGGCACGACCGATCATCTTATATGGCTTGTCCCTCTTGCCCTATCCCTGGGGTGGTTTACGGGTTATATATTTCTGAAGCAGTACTTCTATGTGAGACTCAACAACTACTGTTTCGCCCAATCGGCAATAGGCGGGGCTGCGCTTGAGAGTACCATGCAGGTAGGGCGCCTCACGTGGATTTACTTCACCAACATCCTTGCCATAATCTTCTCTCTCGGTCTCCTCATCCCCTGGGCCAAGGTGAGGAGGACGCGCTACATTCTTGAAAACCTTGCGGTCGTCACCTCTTTCGGGCTCGAGGATTTTGCGGCACGGGCGGAAGAGGACGTGGGGGCCGTGGGAGACGCGGCTACCGATATTTTCGATATCGCCGTGGGTTTGTGATGGGATTCCGCGCCTTTTATTTTGACGGGAAGGTTTCGACGCCGCAGCCCGTGGAGGTTTTCTGGGATACCCTGGCGCTCACGGTGCGCGCAGACGGCTCTCTCGTTCTCAGCGTGCCCCTTGACTCCTGCGTGATTGCCCCGCCCCTCGGCAGATCACGGCGTTCCATCAGGCTTCCTGACGGAGGGCTCCTCGAGACGGAGGAGACGGAGGCGGTGAACCGGTTGGAACGGCTTGCGGGAGAGAACAGGGGGATGAGGCTCGTCCACTACTTTGAATCCCGGTGGAAGGCAGTGACGTGCTGCGTTGCCGCCCTGCTCTTCTGTTTCTGGATATTCATCTCCTACGGGATTCCCTTTATCGCAAAGCAGGTTGCCTCCTCCATACCCGTGTCTTCAATGGAGCAGGTGAGTCGGGACGGACTCACGATCATGGACAAGACGTTTTTCGGCCCTTCGGGGCTCTCGCCTCAGGAGGCCCGCAAGGTGGAACGGATATTCGCCATGGTGAAACGCGACGTGGGCGCCGGCTACGATTTCCGGCTCCTCATGAGGAAAGGAAAGGCGATAGGGGCAAATGCCTTCGCCCTTCCCTCGGGAATCATCGTGGTCAGCGACGAGCTCATCCGGAAGGCTTCCGATGAGAGAGAGCTGGCCGGGGTGCTGGCCCATGAGATGTATCATGTGAAAGGAAGGCACGCGGTGCGTCAGATCCTGCAGAGTACCGGCGTCTTCTTCATGATTTCCGTAATGACCGGAGATATCGCCACTGTCTCGTCAACCGCGGCATCGATCCCCATGCTCCTCGTGCAGACGGGCTATTCCCGGGAATTCGAAAAAGAGGCGGACAGGGAGGCGGCCCTCTATGCCATCCGCAAAGGCTGGGGTACGGGCCCCTATATAAAGATGCTCGGAAAGCTCCATAAAGGAGAGACCCGGTCGGTCTCCCTCCCTTTCCTCTCTACCCATCCTACCCTCTCGGAGAGGGTAAAGCATATCGAGGAGCTGGAGAAAAGAGGCAGGCCTTAAACGATTAAAAAGACCGTGAGAGCCATTCGACGCTCTTGGCCGTAATCCTGCAATAGATGTCTTTATCGGTAATCCCCGATGATTTGGGTACATGGAAGGAGTGGTCTCCCCTCTCGATGGTGAAGAGCTCCCACGGGACACGGAGCTTCTCGAGTACGGGCTCCAGAAGGGAGAGGTCGCACAGGGGATCACGGGTCCCGGCAAAAAAGAGCATGGGCTTCTCGATGAGGTAAAGGCGCGCATCCCGGAGCTTATCCTTATCGCCGGCCGGATGGAGGGGGTAACCGAGAAAGATGAGGCGCTCGACGGGAAGGAGTCCCTGGGCGACCATCTCCGCGGCGATTCTGCCCCCCATCGATTTTCCCGCGGCCACCACTGAGTCGATCTCACTGCCCATATAATTCTTGAAAAATTGATGAGAAGCGTGCCATGCCGCATAGAGGGCTTCCGTGCGGCCCGGCGATTTTTTTCCCCTGTCGCTGTAGAGAAAGTTGAACCTGAGAACGGGGTATCCCTCGAGGGCGAGCCCTTCCGCATATGCGGCGAGGAGGCTGGTATGCATATCGTTGCCCGCTCCGTGTGCTACGATGAGGCCCGTCTTTTCGGCCCCTTTTTCGGGTAAGGTGAGAATTCCCGAGGTCTGTTCCTTCCCCTCCACCGGGATAGTCACCGTTTCAATCCTAAGCGCCACGCCCATCCGCCCCTCCTCCGGTCCGCTGCCCTTCCGATCACGTCTATAATAATGTGTTTTTACGGAAACCGCAATCAGATATGAGCATGGCGGGGAGGGTATTGCCTGAAATTCTCTTTTTATTGAATGATGATGCTCAAGGATGAAGGATCTGCCATGCCTTTTTAAAAATTTCGTAGATCAGGGCGCCTGCGTCCACGGGGACGTCCTGGTCGGGCCGGGTCCGGGTGTCGCTTCTGTTTGCGGCCACGAAAATAGTGGTGCCGTAGTCGGGAAAGTAATACCAATAGGTCATGGTGCCGGGGTTTTCGCCCGAATGGCCTATAAGGATGGTATTGAATATCGTGGCATCCACGGTCTTCCCGATCCCCAGGCCGTAACCTCCGGGCTCCGTCGGAGCGCTCCCGTGGTGAGACTTGATTTTCCGCCGGCCCCTACCCAGGACGCGATGGGGGTGCTCACGGCGAGGACAACGCCGGGTAAGCCGGTGTCGGATACGGAGGCATCAAGCATGGCCTGGAACTGAGAAGCGGGGAATGCAGAGGTGACCTCGGCATTCCCATGAAAGAGCATATAGTGCGTGCCGGCGGGCAGCGTAATGGTCTTCGTTCCTTCCGCCGTGTCCGTTTCTGCGAACCCGCTGTCATAGAGCTTCCATGGGCCGACCGTGACCACCGAGATTGTCTTCTCCGCCCCGGTGACGACCGACCGCCATTCTGCGAAGCCCTCGGCCCCAATCGTGACGGTGTCTCCCGCGCTATTAAGGCCCTGCACCGTTTCCGCGGGGCGATAGAGATAGCTTCCGAAGCGGACCCATTCCTCCGATTCCCGCGTCTCGATCATCAGGTCGTTCTGGTCCCGTCCGTTCATCTGGGGCACGAGCATTGTCATGCCCGCCCTCGTATCGCTAAGAAAAGGATCGAGAGGTTGAAATCCTGTGGTCCGGACGAAGAGGAGGTTGTCGATCGACATGAGCTGAGCGACCGGGGCATTCCACATGCCCGCCTGGGGACTTTCATTCACCATGAGCCATTTCCTGCCGAGACGATTAGCCCATGGGGCCGGCAGGTCACCCGCTGCCTCTGTCTTCTCAGCCGAGACGCTATAGTCCCTGTAGTGTCCGTATCCCCCGACAGTTCGGGCAATGAGGTAGCGCCTTCCCTGGGCGGCCTTGAATGAAAAAGCCGTGCCCGGTTCGGCATCGCTCGTAAACGTGCCGTCGCTGCGGAATTTGAGACCGCTTTTTACGATTGTCCAGTCGCCTGTTCCCGTGTCCCACCGGTACATGGTGAGGGATCGGCCCGGCTGCGGCTCGATCCGTAGAAGAGTGCTTCCTTCGATATAATAGCCCCGTAACGCGCTCAGCAGACCGGCCGATGGGGTCCTCACGGGGAGGGGCTGGAGATTCAGGGGCACGGGCATTGCCGCTATTTTTCCCTTTTCTACGAGGGCCCTGAGAAGTATCCGCTCCGCGATGTACGTCGCCCGGTCGGAGCCGAAAGTCCCTGACGCCCCAATGACCACGACCGCCAGCCGCTCCACCGGTGCAATGAGAATGGCGGAGCCGTATAAGGTCACATCTCCCCCCTTGTGCCAGCCCGTCACGCCCACTGCTTTCAAGCCGGGCTGGTGGACCGAGTCGAGGCCGAGTCCGTAACTTAAGGCATATGATTTGGCGGGATTGAAACGGCCGATGGTCTGATCCACGCCCATTGCGGCGACGGAGGCCCTGGAGAGGAGCCGCCTTTCCCCTATTTTGCCTTTTCCCATGAGCACCATGGCGAGTTTTGCCATGTCGGTCGGAGTAGAGTAGAGCCCCCCGGAGGCAAGAGCGTTCACGAAGAGCTGGGGCAGGCGGGTTGTTCCCGAATATCTGTGGGCGAAGGCGCCGTACGGAAAATAGTCGAGAGGATAACGGCTCTTTCCCATACCCAGGGGGGTAAATATCTCGTCCTCCATGAATTGCGCATATTCCTTGCCCGTGACCGAAGAAACGAGCTGCTCGATCACGGTCAACCCGTCATTGCAATAGACATTCATGAAACCGGGGTTGTGCTTGAGCCGGCTGTCCGAGAGGGTGGAGAGCACCTGGGCCGAATATCCGGCCGAAGGAGAGGTAGTTTCTGCATTGCGGTAATCCGTGCCCGGAAAGCCGGAGGAGTGATTGAGGAGCTGCCTCACCGTAATCTGCCTGTATTTTGACGAGCTCATAGTAAACGATGGGATATAGCGGGTCAGAGGTGCATCGAGGACCACCTTTTTCTGGTCCACCAGCTTCATGACCGCCATGGCCGCCACGATCTTGCTCGTGGAGCCGATGCCGTACATGGTCTCGGTGGTGGGCGCCACTGACGTTTCCTTGTCCGCCAGGCCGAAAGCCTCCGCCCAGACCACCTGCTCCCCGTCGATAAAAGCCAATGAAATCGACGAGGCGCCCGTACTTGCCATGACCTCGCCTGCCGCAGCACGTCCCTCGGCAATCGTCGCGACATAAGGATCGGCGGCGTAGGACCGGGTCATGGGGTCAAAAAAAGATAGAACGAAAAAAAGGCCGGCCGCGGCCGCGATCGACAGGATGCGCTTGATTCTCATGATTTTTTTCCTCGGCTGTCCGTTTAATCTTCATTATGCCTGCCGCGGCCTCACGCGAATCGGGCTTAAGGGCCGGTAATTATATTATCGCGGTCCAAGCCCGGAACAATAGGAAGAAAGGCGAAAAAATATTCCCTCCCTTCGGTCGCGGGTCGGGGAGAATTCCCTGCGGGAAGGGAGAGTCCAGGCGGCTTGCAAAGGCGGGGCAAGCAAGACAGACTGAGTGTAAACGAAAGATTTCAGGTAATGCGCATGATCCTTGGCGGCCACACGGATGCCCATGACTAGCATATGACAGGTCTCTACGAAAAATTCATTCGGCCTTATCTTACGAAGGCCGGTTTCAGCCACATCAGAAAAGTCTTTGACTCCGGTATTTTCAACGACACCAACTCGTTGAGGGTGAGAGGAGAGCCCCCATCAGCCTGAACATCATCGCGGTGAAGCCACCGTCCCCTTAAGATGGCCCCGGCAGGTTTTCTTGACAATCCAGCGGTCGCTTACGCGCCGGCATACCCTTTCTTGTCTTACTTTTCGATCTTCGTAATCTTCGTCCCCTGCAGACCAAGGCCCGCCATAAGTCCTTTCTGGTTGAAGAAGAAGGCGTACGCGTCCGATTGGGCGGTGGTGGTCGATATGCCGCCGGCTGCCCCCACGTCGACGATCACAATATTGGGGGCCATGCCGAGTTCCCAGCCGCCGCTCTTATCCAGATAGGAGCGCATGGAGCCGGTCATGAGAAACAGGGCGTACCCATATCTCTGGAGACCTGCCTGGAGGCCATAGGAGGCCGACACGGTGTTATAGTAGGAGACGGCCTTTCCGTCCTCTAACAGGACGCCCTCGCCATACTGGCCGCCCACGATGAAACCTCCCTTGGTAATGCGAGGAAAGACAAGCACCGCGTTTGCCTTTTCAGCGAGCGCCTTCGCGATAGGCGATTTTTTATACAGCATCTCGAGCGCTGCACGGGCATCCCGGTTTATCTCCGCTGCGGAGGCCGCTATGGCGTAATCCGGCCCGGCAAAAACGATGGCACCCATTGTAAGCATATAGAAAGCAATAGAGAAGCGAAGGCATCTCATGTGCATACCCTCCTTGAGCATATTATTTTGCGTTTGTTGCTATAAGCGGGATAGCTGCAGCCAATTCGTAATCGATCGCCACATTAATCTTATTCTCCAGTTGGTAGTAGCGCATTACCTTGACGCTGGGCAACACATTACGGAATTTAGGAAGATATTCGATGCGCAACTTAAGACGGAGCTTTTCGATGGTGAGATATTCATCGAGCAGCCGGTTCGCGGTTGCGTCATTCATCGTATCGTAGGAGGCCACATAATCCTTGATCAGTTTTACGGTGCGGGTGCGAAGAAGAAAGAGTTCGTCCTGATACCGGTTATAGACGGGCCAGAAGGCTTTTGCCTCCGAATCGCTAAGCTGCATGTTCTGGGCGACGAGCAGCTTCTTGTCTGCCCTGGCCTTTTCGAGCACGAACTGCATGTTGTCGGCGGGTTTGTCCTGGGCCGCCAGGACACCGGCAACCACCAGGATCAGCCCGGCCAGAATCACGGTCAATTGGGTATTTCCTCTTTTTCTTTTCACTCTATCACCCTCCGTTCACGCTTTGCGATGGGATGATCGCAACGTATATTGCGCAACTCTTGCCACACTATAGCGAGCCTTTCGGGCCATTGCTATTGGACTTTAGTCCTATAAGGAAGGGATCGAGCGGGATTTGATGGCCGGGCCGCGGCATTCAGTAAGAGAGGTGGGCGAAGTGGAATAGGGGACGGTAGAAAGGGTTTTTGGCCTCAGCCCGGGATCAGCCGACCGCCCGCTCCTGATCAGCCGGGGCTGCTTTCCGCCGGGGCATTCGGAGTTATTGGTTTTTCCGCGGGATTATCTTCTCCCACTTCTTCTCCCGTACGAGCTTTTTGGCTTCGAAAAGCGCCTCCCACACATCGGTATGCATCACGCCGTCGATGAAGTGGACGTCCTGATAGTAAAGGTCGTCGGAGGCATGGGCGATCAGGATTGCCTTGAGGGCAGGGGGTTTACGCCTGGCGGTCATGAGGGAATTGAATGCTCCCCATGAAAGGCCGTACATGCCCACTTTTCCGTTCGACCATGTTTTTTTCGAGAGCTGATCGATAACTTTCACGCAGTCGGAAAGCTCCTGTTCGGAATACTCCGCCTCCGGGAGATTCCCGGTGCTGTCGCCCGTGCCCCGGAGGTCCACCTTCGCGACCACGTATCCGTGCCTCGCGAAATAGGCGCCCACAGGATAATCCCACGACAGGTAAGACAGATCGTCCTTCCGGTAGCCGTTCATTTCGAAAAAGACGGGAAATTTTTCTCCCCCCTTCTTAGCCCGGGGCATCCAGTATGAGACGGCAAGCGTCACCCCGTCCCCCATGGTGAGCATCTCCCTTACTACCGTAAATTTATATCCCGACCCGGCGGGAGCGCTTTCCTCTTCGTCGCCTTCTTCTTTCTCCGCTTCCATTGCCCGTTGAGGAGCGGCGATTACCGCATTTCCATAAAAAAAGAGGAAACGAGGCAGAATAAGGA